>JBBTCR010000117.1:0-19867 GCA_038043105.1 Bacteroidota bacterium | reverse complement strand
GCATAGACCCCGTGTCAAACCGCGCCAGCGGCAGAGCGTGCATGCTCTGAAAACGAGGGTTTCAACAGGAAAACGGATGCTAACCTGCGCTGTTGGAGAGGCCAACGACCACAATATGTCATATTTTGCCCGATTCACCGCTGTAGTACTCACTTCCGCTTCACCTGTGGCTCGAGGTAATCCCACAGCATCTCGCCTGTGAACCATATCGCCTGCTATTCAATCAGTATCTGCTGCTCGCCAATATCGAGGACCTTAACGCGGTCGCGATATCCTTTTTCCGCTATGATCTTCTCAAGCAATTTTTGTGCGTAGTCAGTACCCGGCTCCAAACCCTGGAAAAAAGTCCTGTGGTGCATCGGAATCATAATGCGAGCTCCCACATCCTCGAAGATTTGCACTGCCTCCTTCGGATCGGCGTGGACGCGCTGCATGAACTCACGAGGCTCGACCGGTGCAATCGGGAGAATTGCGACGTCAACCTTGAATCGTCGGCCGATTTCTTTAAAAAGCTCCGGGTGGTATCCCGTGTCGCCTGCAAAAAGGAGTGTTATTGTTTTGTATTCTATGACATAGCCCGTATACCCCCGATCCGGAAACCAGCGAGCGTCAAACCCATATCGCCCGCCAAAATGCTGAACAGGCACCGCGGTGATGCGGACACCATCTTCCTCAAAGACCTCCCACGGCTTCATCTCCCGCGTTTCAGTGAATCCAAATTCCGGCGCATAGGCAGCTCCGCCAAATGGGATGAACAATCTTCCGCCCTTGGGTAGAAGGTCCAGGCTCCCGTAGCTGAAGTGATCGAGATGAATGTGGGAGATGAGTGTATAGTCGAGCCTGGTGATAGATGCTGGATCAAGTCCAGGTTCAATGGATCGCCGTGCGAGCAGGCCGATCGTGTTGGTAAAGGCCGGGTCGGTGAGAAAGACCTTGTCGTGAATCTGGATGAGGAACGTAGCGTGGCCAACCCAGAGCACGGAAAGTCCAACATTGGGGCGAAGAGGGTTGGTGACTCTTTTCGTGACCGGTTCAATCGGTGAGCCGAGGTTTTGAAAGGTACGCGAGATGAATCGGTTCATCAATGAACTGCAGCCAGAGTGAGTGAAAGGGCCGACGAGAAGCAGGATTGCCGCAAACCATCTTCTCTGGTTTCGCGATAGTGCGCTGATCTGCTTCTGAACTGTTACCATCGTTGGGCCTATCAAAAGAGACGGAACTCGAGCGAACCGATCCAACTTGTCGGCTGAGAACCATGCTTGAGATTGAGGTGTACAATCCCAAATAATGTGGAGATGCCAGCCACGGCATAGACGGAGGAGGATTTGCCGTAGTAATACTGTCCGACGCCAAGGTTTAGAGAAAGATTTTCGCCTCGCTCGATCAACGGGATATGGCCGAGCAGTTGAAGGGAGCCTGCGAAGTACGAGCTCCCAATTTTCTTTGCATTGGCTTGACCAGTAACGACAAGCTCAAGGGAGCCGGTGAACCGGGCTGGCGGCTCAACAATGAACGAATACCACGGAGAGACAAGCCGCGTCATACCGAACGAATACAGTAACGGTGTTGCCTCCCACTCAAAACAGAACGCTGACTGGTCCGCGCGCGAGGTTAGCCCCAGGCTGGGCACCGCCTGGAGCTCGAGCCACGATGCGAGCCTAGAATTGCCTTGCGATTCCTGTGATTTGGCCGTCGAAGAGAAGATGACGACGAAAACGAAGAGCAGAGAGAGCTTGTTTGGGAGGGCAGGCGGCGACGAAAGACGTGCGATCGCGCTTTGTGCAAAGACAGTCATTGCTTCAATAATTCACCGTTGGCCATTGTTCTCTAAACCTTCGTCGAACTGGTAAAGTTCCGATGGCTAGTCGATGGATTTCGAGGGAAACAGTAAGGGGCAGCTTTTGGCGCTGCCCCTCAGTATCGTCAATCATCTTAGTTGGAGATTTTCCCGACTCGCAGCTCTTTCGCAAGCCTTTCAGCTTTATAAATGTCGTCCAACGCTTCAAGGATTCCTGAAGAATGGACCGATACGCAACGCATCGCCTCCTCGGTGTTGATAAGGTCGTTCGGCAGGCTTTCGATGTTCCCGTCGAAGGCGATGCCAACGACCTCCAGATTCTTGTTGATGACGGGGCTTCCCGAATTGCCGCCTATGATATCGTTCGTTGACACGAAGTTCAATGGCGTGCTCAAGTCGAACGTGGGAGGTGGATTCTTCCAACGATCGGGTAAGTTCCACGGGTTCTTCCTATTGAAGGAGTAGTGTCGATCGTACAAACCGTAATAAGTTGTGAAGTAGGGCGCCAGTGTGCCATTGTATTCATACCCCTTCACAACACCGTCGGCGATTCGGAGCGAAAACGTAGCATCGGGCGGAATGGAGGTGCCATACACGCCGAACAGCGCACGGCCGAGCAGCTGCACCTTGCTCTGTTCCCTGCTGAGGAGATCGGTATACCGCTCGCGCACCTCCCTCGCTCGTACCAAGGTTGAAGTCACAAATGAGATGAAGGGATCAGTTGATTGGAGGATGTTGTTTGGATCGCCATCCAGGAGCTGCATGACTTGTTCTTCGCTTGCGAGCACCGTCGTTTTGACCAGATCAGAAGCAGCGGCAGTGGGGGTACGCCCAGCTAGCACTTTGCTGAAATCAGCGTTCTTGTCGCCAAACGCTGCCTTCATGTTCGTGAGTTGCAGCGTCAGAATTTCCTGCTCGATTTCCACGTTGATCGGCGAGTAGAATCGCAGCTTGAGCGAGTCCAGCGCCTTCCCTTTGAACATCGGCCCACGCTGATCCTCAGGGAGCTTCAATTGATAGGCGTAGAAGATCAGGCGTTCAGCGAGCCCGAAGTAAACTGACCGACCAGCCACCTGGACCTGGAAGGTATAGCTCTGGGACTCGCCGAAGAGCGTTCCCTTCTCATTCTGGAGATCGGCAATCTCATCCCACAGATGACCGTATTGAGCCTTCAGCTGTGGATTTCCGAGGACCGCCTGCTTGAACGTTCGCTCGAAATCCCTCTTCTTTGCCATCAAAATCGGGTCATTCAGTCCCTTCACTCTCCCAATGTAGAGCTTCTGCGAGTTGGAAAAGCTAAACAGCTGCGTCTGGTAGCGTAGCCGTTGGTCGGGATGCTTGGCGATGTAATTGGAGTAAATGCGAACGAGGTTGTTCAGGTTGTTCGACGTGAGAGGATACGCATAGTCCCGCTGGAACTCAATCTGGGAATAGCTGAACAGCCTGTTCGTCCGCCCCGGGTTGCCGATCACAAACACCGGTTCACCCTCTGTGGCTCCAGCCGGACTCCATTTGAAGTAATTTGACGTCTTCAGCGGCTGACCGTTGTCATCGTACACGCGGAAGAAGGAGATGTCGAGGTCGTAGCGCGGGTAGGTGAAGTTGTCCCAATCACCTCCGTAGAATCCCAGTGCAAGCTCGGGAGCGAACACCAGCCGGACATCGGTGTATCGCTTGAAACCATAGAGCGAGAACTTGCCACCATTGAAGAACGAGATCACGTTGCAGCTCATCGTTGTCTTGTCATGATATCGTTTCTCGATTTCGGCGATGGCTTTGTTGCGATTCGCCACGCGTTCGTCATCGGTCTTGCCGCTTTCGAATGCCTTCTGCACTTCTTCGGTGACATCCTCAATCAGCACAAGCTGATCGACATAGAGATTCGGAACCTTGCGCTCCTCAGCAAGTGTCGCAGCGAAGAAACCATTGTCCGGAAGATTTTCACCCTGGCGGTTTACCCCATCGAGCGCGCCGCGCGCACAGTGGTGGTTTGTAAAAACAAGCCCGTCTTCGGAAACGAACGAAGCAGTACAACCCGGCAGGCGCAATGCGGATAATCGAGCTTTTTCAAACCATGCCTTGTCCGGAGTGAAGTTATATGCCTTCTTAAAGTAATCGATCGGTGGATAGTCGAATGTCCACATCTTACCGGTATCAAACAGTCCGGCCTTGACCGTATCAAGGTTGAGTTGACCGCCGACCTCTGGTCTTGTCCCCTGGAAGCTCGAACAGCCCACCAGCACAACCAGAGAAACAAAAAGTATAAATGATGATCGTTGAAATGCCCGTCCCATAAAACTACCCCTTGATGTGTTATTGGAGAGTGTGATCTAGAAGCGCCGTCAATGTAAAAAGAACTCTCCGCCCAATCAACGAAAACGGTATGAACGAAAACTCAAAAGGCGTCCTGGTTAGGGGCGCCTTCTTGAGAATTCCAAAAAACGAGAATCAAATCACGCAACGGGTGGTGTCTGCTCTTTTGGTTTGAAGATCAACGCGAGGACCACGCCGGCGATCATGTATTCGAGGGTGCCGTAAATGAACCACTGCAGCGCGAGCGAATACGGAATCGGCATCATCGCATAACTTCCGTATGCCATCGGCAGCGCAACCATCAGTCCGACGTAGAGACCGTAACGAACTCCTTCCAGCAATCCTTTCCCTTCGTACCCTTTTGAAAAAATAAATGTGAAGAAAAAGGAAAAGAACAAGCCGATGACCGGTATGAGCCACAGCTTCATTTCACCCTCTGGTCGCATCAGATGAGAAATCGACTTGTACGCGGGATCGAGGATGACGAAATTGACGATGCCGTCGAGCACCTGGAATGTGATGAACACCGCAACGAAGCCGATCCAGACCTTCTTGTTCATGGCATCCTCCTATTGAGAAATGGTAGGGTGTGTTGATTGATCCCCCCAGTGATGAATGCTACGAAAGCAGCTACAGAATGTCAAGATGAAAAATTTCTCATACGTGATCTGCCCCGCGAGTTTCCCGTGGAAGCTGCCATCGAGCGTTCTTCTTGACGGTCGTGGCTGGAGAGTCACTCCTCGCCCTGTGTCGTGCTCGGCCTGATGACCTGCCCAAAGAACAGGCAGTTCAAGAACAACTTGTTCGTCCCATACCAAAAGGCGCGGAAATTTGGGTCATCAGTCATGAGAATGGTTCGCCCTGAACGGAGTCCGCTGACGACGACGGCGGCAGAATTCTTGATCAGCTTTTCGTGCTCCGGATGGAGGTACCCGCTCAGGAGCGGATTGTGCGTGTACATCGCCGGGGTCGCGTACGGATTTCCAGAAGGTTCCATGAAGATCGTGTTGCCTCTAAAGATGCTGAGTTTTTCTCCCTCGTAGCCATACAAGAGAGGGTGAGTTCGGTCGAAAGCGAGTTCAAAAATCGAACCGGGCATCCTACGGGCGCCAGAGAACTTGGACTCATCCGCGTACGCCCTTCGCGCTGGTAGAGAATCTTTTTTCGTCGGTTCGGTTCTTCGAAACTTAGCTGTCGCAAGCTTGGCATTTACTGCCCACTCCGAGGCATCTTCCGTTGCGACGAGCGTGCCGCCGTTTTCAATCCATCGGCGCAAAGAAGCAATGGCGGCCGAGTCCACGCCGGAGTAGGAGCCGCTCACCATCGTGATCACATTGTATCGACCGAGGTCAACTCGGCCGAGTTGCGCTGCTTCCACCAAGCTCACTTCCATGTCGAACCGCTGATCCAGCAAGTGCCATACTTCTCCCGCGTCGGTAGCGGAGACACCCGAGCCCGCGATAAGCATCACCTTGGGCATTTGAAGCGATTCGAAGCTTGAACTCCCAAGATCAATTCCAGCAGTGCTCAGGCCCGTCGAAAGAGCATACACGCCTACTCCATCGTCGCGCACGATCGTTTCAATGACCTTGTAAATGCTATCGACTCGCTCTTTTTGGATGCCGACGGGAACCAGGATCGTTCCATAGTCGAATGCTCGTTTTCCTTCGGTTGTGAGAGCTTCAAATGTCTTTGTGGCGACCTTTGTCCGAATCCCTGCTTTCTGCAAACGATAGAGCGAGCGCGGGGCATAGTAGGCCTTCCACTCGAAGACATACGCGTGCTCGCTCTTTCCGCCGATCAATGCCCCCTTCGACGGTGACGGTGCGTCAACGGATTTGCCCAGCGCTTCACGCGGTAAGGCCTTTAGCTCAGCATAGGGAAGGTTAAAAGCCATTGGCAGCGTCCACGCAGAAATGTCATAGAACAAGCTATCGGTAAATGATGTGCGGCGCTCGAAGAGAGATGTGATCAATCGGTACTGTTTCTGAGCAGTGGGTACGACATAGGAAGTTCCGGGATCAAAGACGGCGTTGTCCGCACGAATCTGTTTCGCCAGCTCGAACACTTCGATCTGATGCCGTCGCAAGATGTCGAGCAAATGGTAGGTTCGATGAGGATCAGACGTTGAGCCAAAGACATATCCCTTGATCGCCGACTTCTCAGCCTCGCGCAGGGCGGAAGTGAAAAAGTCCCGCTGATGCGCAAGCAAGTCTTTTCGAAGTGCGCGGGCAGCGTTCAGTGTTGACAGTGACGTCGTGAACTGATTGCGAATCGTGAAGGGAAAGCTCAGATTCCCGTGAACGCTTTCCTGAACGTGCCCTCGGGAACTTGCTTGTTCAAACAAAATGCCAATGCATCCGGTAACGTCAGGATAGGACGATCCTTTGCCAATGTAAAAGTCGTCAAAGCCCTGCTGGGTGTAGTAGAATGAACCGATTCGATCGAGAGCCTGCGCGTGGTACCGCGCGATCGCTCTGGTAAGTTCATCCACCTTCTTCGGTGCGAGGGGGTTGTTTCTCGTCGGCTCGCCCGGCTGGAAAAAGAACGTCGCATTCGTTCCCATCTCGTGATGATCGGTTAAGACATTGGGTCTCCACTCATAGTATTTGGCCAGCCGCGCACGGCTTTCCGGGTGCTGGAGCGGCATCCAATCACGGTTCAAGTCAAACCAGTAGTGATTGGTGCGCCCGCCAGGCCAGGGCTCATGGTGTTCCCGGCTGTTGGGATCTGCGACGAGGTTCTTTCCTCGGTTTGTGTTTGCCCAATGCGCGAAACGTGCAAGACCGTCTGGATTGATCATCGGGTCAACCAGAATGATGGTTTCCTTCAGGAGTTGTTCGATTTCGGGTCCCTGCTCGCTGGCGAGGTAATGCGCGACCTGGACGGAGGCATTGCTGCCGCTGGGTTCGTTCCCGTGGACGCTGTATCCCATCCAGACGACGACAGGGAGATTGTCCAGAGCTAGAGCGTCCGATTTTGATGGATCACACAAGGCACGATGCTGCTCTTTGATGTTCTGGATGTTTCGATGGTTTTCGGGAGACGTGATGGTCAGCAGGATGAGCGGGCGGCCTTCGTAGGTTCGTCCATACTCTTCCAGCGTGAGGCGATCAGAAGCCTGGTCAAGTGTTTTCAAATATGCAACGATCTGGTCTGGCCGCAGATGCCAGTCACCGACTGGAAAACCGAAGAACGATTCCGGAGATAGGACCGTCGACTGTGCCAGAATGAGATGGGGAAGAAAGGCAAGAAGCAAGAGAGTCTTCTTCATGGCTGCACCGTAGAGTTCGAAGGAAAACGATGAGGTGTCGCGCTGGGGTTGCATTGCAATAGTCTGAATATATCAAAAAAGGGACGATAATTCATTCGGAAATTCTTTCCACCGGGGAGAGGAGCACGTGTAATGCCCGTATTTGATTTTCAGACGAGAAATGAATAGCTTTCTTTCAATACTGGAGACAATCATGTTCGGAAAGAAAGACACCCAAACCAATCCGATCAAAGAGCACATTGCGCAGCATCTCAGGACCGCTGACTACTTCGTCAAGGAGGGGAAGTATGATAATGCTATGCTTGAGATCGAAAAGGCGCTGAAGCTCGATCCCAAGAATCTCTTCGCTCGCTCCTTCCTCGAACGAGTGCGTTTTCAGATGGAAAGAGCGCAGAAAGATGTTCAGCAGAGCACGAAGTCCAGGGAGTTGAGTGAGGAAAAGAAACTTCAGCAAATTAGTATGCTGCTTAAGACCGCGGACCAACTGATCCAAGCAAAGAACTACAGGCTTGCTCTTCAACAAGTGGCCAAGGTCTATCAGATCGACCCGCGGAATTACTATGCCCAGGCATATTCCGACCGCATCGAGCAACTCATGGAACAGGAAAAGAAACGGATCCCTATGGTGGTTGCGCCTCAGCCTGCCGCAGAGCCCTCAACGCCGGCAGCGCCCTCCTCAGAAGAGCCCTTTCTGGAAGGTGAGCGCGCGAGTGTGGCAATGTATCGAGAGTTGTTGAGGGAGATGTGGTTCGACGGAAAAATCAAGGAAGAAGAAGCGGCGGAACTGAAAAAGGTTCGGGAGATTTTCAAGATCTCACAGGAAGAGCACGATGAGCTCGAGAAGCAGGTCCATATCGACGCGTATATTGAAGCATTGCGAATCGCATGGCGGGATGGTGCTGTCAGCCAAAACGAGAACGAAGTGCTCCAAGTGATGCGTGAGAAGTACAGCATCAGCATGGAGGAGCACATGAGCGCGGAGGCGAAGATTTTGTGGGCGAAGAACACTCCACAAACAAAAGCTGCTGTCCTGCTCGTCGATGATGAGAAGACGTTCCTGCTTTCCCTCGCAGCGAACTTGAAGAAACACGGTTATGACGTGCTGACGACCGAAACGGCCGAACAGGCGCTCGAAGTGCTGGATCAAACCGTTCCTTCATTGATTCTTTCCGACCTTCTGCTCGGTGAGGGACGTCTGAACGGTATTGAATTCTATCAGAAGGTGCGTGAGAATCGGAGGCTCAACAACGTTCCGTTTCTTTTAATGAGTGGGATTAGCGATGAGTATGTCGTGCGCGCAGGGATGAGGATGGGAGTGGATGAGTTTATTCAAAAGCCGTTCAATCTTGAATTGCTTCTTGCCACCATCGAGGGGAAATTGAAGTCATAGACGGGCCGTGAATCTGGTTTCCTCTTCATTATATCCTTCTTTGCCCAAGGAAATACATCTTGCAGCAAATAGGCTAGAGTGACGAACACTAATGCCACAGCGATGGGGAAGGATGCTGCATTTGTTGTGGAGCGGTGTTTGTGCGGTAGATTCAGATCTTCTTTAACCAACTCAAGTCTTTACTTATAAGCAGCTCAGTTTTCTCGGCATGATGAGTGCCCTTCATCGGAATAGCTGCAATGTGCAGCCTGTGCATCAACGCGAGCTCCTTGATTTCATCGGCGTTGTCATAAGTCATCAGAAAGGCACCTTGCACGGTTGACGCTACGTTGAAGAGTTCGGAATGATTTACATCTGAATACCGATAAAGTCTCTTCCCTGTCACTGTATAGGGTGGATCGATAAAGAAAATCGCATCGGTCCGGCCAGCGTTATCCCGCAGAACCTTGAGGCCGTCGGCCTGGAGAAACTTGAGGCGTTCCTTGTAGTTCTGGATATCAAGAATACGATATCGGAGTGTCTTCGGATACCAACGCGAGAGAAGTCCTTTGCCATTTTCACCGTGCTTGAGTAGTCCCGCACCCTTGGCGAGGATTCCCCCATGACTCACCCTGTTTTTCAACAGGACGGCGAACGCTTTCTGCCGGACACTGGTTGGATTCCTCCGGAGCACAGATTCAACACTAGAATGTGTGACGGAAAAACTGGTGATTCTATGCGCGAGCCACTCTGCATCATCACTTAGAATCGTTTGCCAAACGGCAGCTACATCCTCATCGAGTTCGACCATCAACGCTTCTCGTACTCTCTTCTCGGCAACGGAAGTGAGACTTACTACCCCGCCGCCAGCAAATGGTTCAATCAGCTGCTTGTCTGCGGATTGACAAGAACTCAGCCATTGCCGGACATATGGAATCAGCCAGGTCTTGCCGCCAGGATATCTAAATGGACTTCTTTGCGGAACAGAGGCAACATTGATGATCTTCGGCCTCGTCGGTCCAAAGAGCGCGAGTTGCTCTCTCACTTGATCCTTACTCGGTGAGTGTGATGTCAGCGATCGTTGGCGCGTCGGGGGGATTGCCTTCGAGCTTCTCATCTAACTTTTGTTGGAGTGATTCAATAAACTCTTCAATTCTGCCTGGCTCAGCCGTGGTAATCCGTTTCAGGGCAGGTTCAAATTCGGTGTAAACGACTTTGTTTTTGATGAGCTTGTATCGTTTGTTGTGCTCATCCAATTTCAGATCGTATAGCAGCCAAGCGATATCTGCTCTGGATTCGGCCACTTCCTTCAGCTTTGGAAGCTTGTCGAAAAATGCGGTCTGGAGTGCAACAGCTTGTTTCTTATGCCAAGCCTTCAGGATGCCACCTTTATAGAGCATTTGCGGTGCGAGCCTCTTCCGCGAAGAAGACAGAAAGTCCGCCTTTGGGTAGTTGGGTTCACCCCAAGTAAAACTATTCGACCGATGGCGAGAAGATACATAACGCTCAAATGGGCGGCGGATGTTTCCCGATATGTATACAGCCTGTATTTCGAGAGAACCAAAATCGATAAGTCGTCCCCGTTCATCATAGGACACAAGTACCAAATCGATATTGCCTGCGGCATTCCCGTGCCTGTCAGTTAGTTTCACCTCTGCGAGCGACGTCCAAGAAACATCAGCCTTGAAGAAAAATTGCGCTGCGTTTTCTGCGATCAGCCAATCCTCTCTAAACCGGACAGGGCATGTGATGATTGTCTGGTTCTCCTCGAAAATACTGCAAACCCCCAAAGGGTCGTTTGCCTTGTCCTTCGTGCAGGATGGAACCTTATTGTTAAATGGACAAAGCTTGCTTTTTCTATAACGCTCTGCTTGAGCCGACCTATTGTTGATTGGAAATCCAAAGACTTCAGCTAATGGATTCGAGCTCATATGGAGCTAGTGTGCCTGTCTTTCAAGAAATTTGAAGTTCGTTCAAAGATGCACAAACTTGTTGACACTTCCAATTCTTTCTGGCAGGGTTCGTACGCGAGAATCAGAGCCTTCTTCTCAAAACCTCCTTCATCTTCTCCAACGCCTTCGCTCGATGGCTGATCGTGTTCTTCTCGTCAGCGGTCAGCTCAGCGTAGGTCTTTGTGTACCCCTCCGGGATGAAAATCGGGTCGTAACCGAATCCGTTGGTGCCCCGCGGCCCTTCGCCCAGTTTACCGGCGCAGATCCCCTCAGTTGTTTCCTCGAAGCCATCACCCACCAATGTGAGAACGGCACGGAACTGTGCCCTGCGCCTCCGCGGGGGAACGCCCCGCATCTCCCTGAGAAGCTTGTCGTTGTTCTCTTCATCCGTTGCACCCTCTCCTGTATAGCGCGCGGAAAGCACACCCGGTCTTCCGTTCAAATAGAACACCTCAAGGCCGGAATCATCAGCAAGCGAGGGAAGCATGGTATGCTGATAGACGGCGTGCGCCTTACGCCGCGAATTTTCCTGAAACGTTGATCCGTCTTCGGTAAGGTGGGGAACGTCCGGAAAATCGTTGAGTGTGAGAATCTCAAGCTTCGGGTCATTCAAGATTGATTGAATTTCTTCAATCTTGTTCTTGTTACGTGTGGAGAGGAGAAGTTTCTTCATCATTATCCTCACTTCGCCTCACGAGGAAAAACCTTATAGAAGATGTTCAGGAGCGCGCCGAGCGTCGTGAGAATGTTCAAGATAGTGAAAACGGGATCGCCGAGGCTGAACGCGTAAATAGCAAGGCTGAAACTTCCCAGTGATGACAGAAGGAGAAACACCAGGTTGACGGGGCATCGTCCGAGCCTGATCGTCTCGATCGATTGAGGAATCCAACAGAGCGCCAGCGCCGCCAGGCCCAGGTAACCTATCCACTGCATGTGGTCGATCTCAATACCTTACCTTGTGTTCAAGTTGCTCCCATTCCTGAAACGCGATAATGGCTTCATCGCGCATCAGCTGAATCATGGGAATCTTTCGTTCCGAGACAACCCGCGGTAGCTCATCGTACAGGAAGCGGTCGTCAAAACCCACTGCTGCTGCATCGTTACGCGTGTTGGCAAAGTAAATCGCCTTCGGCCGCGCCCAATACATGGCTCCCAGGCACATCGGGCAGGGTTCGCACGACGTATAGATAGTGCATCCATCGAGTTGAAAACTCCTCAGGATGCGGCAAGCTTCCCGGATAGCGACGATCTCGGCATGCGCGGTAGGATCGTTGGTCGATGTGACAAGGTTTGTCCCTCGGGCGATAATGGTGCTGTCCTTCACGACCACGGTCCCAAATGGCCCACCTTTGCCCTCGCGGATGTTCTTTCGTGAGAGCTCAATCGCTTCTTTCATGAACCGGGTGTGCGGAGTCTCGCTCATTGCCTGCTCAGCTCAGCAGCTCCTCCATCGCTTCGTTGATCGTATGCACACCGACTATCTGGATGCCGTCGTGAGCTCTGACGCTCTTGAGATTGTTGTGTGGAAGGACGATCCGTTTGAAGCCAAGCTTCGCGGCTTCCTGGACGCGTTTCTCGATTTGTCCAACGGTCCGTATCTCTCCGCCCAGACCGATTTCGCCCACGGCAACTGATGAAGAATCCACTGGAACATCACGCAAGCTCGAGGTAATGGATGTCGCGATGCCCAAGTCGATTGCCGGTTCATCGATTTTTACGCCGCCGGCGATGTTCACGAAAACGTCGTAGCTGCCGAGCTGCAGGCCAACACGTTTTTCAAGAACAGCGAGAAGCAGCGACAAGCGCCGGTAATCAAAGCCCGTGGTGTTCCGCTGCGGCATACCATAGCTTGTCGGCGTGACGAGCGCTTGCACTTCGATGAGGATGGGCCGAGATCCCTCAATGCTCGAGACCACCGTCGAGCCCGATGTCCCGTAGCGGCGTTCGGAGAGGAAAGCCTCGGAAGGATTCTTTACTTCGCGCAATCCGCTATCGTGCATTTCAAAGATGCCGATCTCGTTCGTCGAACCGTACCGGTTCTTTAACGCACGAAGTATGCGATACGCGTAGTGCGCCTCACCTTCAAACTGGAGAACTGTATCGACCATATGTTCGATGACGCGCGGCCCTGCAATCATGCCCTCTTTCGTCACATGCCCGATGACGAAGATTGGAATGCCTTCCGTCTTGGCGAGCCGCAGCAGGAGCGCTGTGGATTCCCGAACCTGGCTTACACTTCCGGGCGCACTCTCAAGTCCGGGGCGATACATTGTTTGGATGGAGTCAACAATGATGAGGTCGGGAGCCCCGCGCTCGATGACATTAAGGATCAGGTCGAGATTTGTCTCCGCCAACAGGAGGATGCTCTTTGTGTCCTTGGCTTGCAGTCGCTCGGCCCTGAGCTTGATCTGCTGGACGGATTCTTCGCCGGTGATATAGAGAATCACAAGTCCCTTCACCTGAAGAGCCACCTGCATCATCATTGTGGATTTGCCGATGCCTGGGTCGCCGCCGAGCAGAATCAGTGAGCCGGGGACGAGCCCGCCGCCGAGGACGCGGTCGAATTCTTCAATATTTGTCTTGATGCGAGGGACATCGGCGGTCTCCAGCTGTTCCATGGAGATTGGCTCAATCTTGGAAGCTGCCCCCGCGGGTTTCTTGGATCCCCTGAGCGGAGACGTAGCCTCTTCAACGAACGTGTTCCACTCGCTGCAGTTAGGACACTTTCCGACCCAGCGCGGTGAAACGTAGCCGCACGATTGACAGACGTATCTCGTTTGGATCTTAGCCATAGATGACGACACAGAGAAGGGCGGTGGTGAGGCCGCCCTTGGAACGATCCCGTTGCCCGGTCAATATAGCAACGAGGGGGGTGAGATTCAAGGAAAGCCGAATCGCCAGAACGAGAGAGAAATCCAACACCTTCCAGCGCACATGGAAAGTCATCCACTATGCGGTGAGATTTGCAGTCAACACTGTCTGGAACGCTCGCTGCAGAGAAACAAAAAACCCCTGAGTGATCTCTCAGGGGTTCTTGTTGAATTGGTTTGGCAGCAGATCCTACAACTTGCCCCAGCGTTCTTTCGCTTTCTTCACCTTATCGCTGGTCGGATAGTCCTTCACGACCTTTTCGTACATCTCCTTAGCTTTTGTTTTGTCACCCGTGAGTTCATAGCACTGAGCGACCATGAACGACGCATCCGCCTTCTTCTCGGAGACTTTGTACTGGAACACCATTTCGAAGTGCTTTATCGCTTCCGCGAAATCGCGCTTTCCGAAATGCGATTCCCCAAGCCAGTAATGGCAGTTGTCCGCGAGATCTTCCCCAATACCGCCGTCCAGCAATCCCTGGAACATCTGGATGGCCTCATCGTACCTTTTTTCCTGAAACGCCTTGCTCGCATTCTCGTACGATGATTCTGCGGGAGGTGCCGGCTGTGCCGCCGTGACGGCCTTGTCAGCCCGCTCACGCTCGGCCAGAATCTTTGATTCAATCTCTGAGAGTCGCGTACTGAGAGCACTGTTGTCCTGTTCCAGCAGGGCAATCTTCTGTTTCAGGCTAGCATTCTCTGCTTCCAGTTCTTCCATCTTCTTCTGATCGGCCGTCGGCTGAGGAGGCGCAAGCTCCGGCTTCTTGTCTCCGGCGATGTTCGATAATGCCTGCTGATCTTGTTCTTCGCGCGTCGCTTCACTCGACTCGCAACCGGCCCAGGCAATGAAACCTGTCAGCAACACGAGGAAGCAGAGTGCGTTCATCCAACTCAGTCTCCCCCTTGACGTAATCAGATTCATAAAGCCTCCAAGCTTTGGCATTGGGTAGGACATTTAAAAACGCAGTGGAAATGTATCAAACCCCTTCGTGAAAGTCAAGCCTTCATGCTTCAACAGATTCTTGAAACCATTTAAAGTCAACTCTGAAGACACAGGAAGTTGAGCCTCGAAACTCCTTCTGATTAAGTCCAAAGCGCAAGGGATGAATCCTTGGGAGCTTGCGAGTGTACAGATCTGTGCACCAAGTTGACTAAAGAGGTTCCAATTGCATGCACAACTCTATCTGGAACACCATCGGGGAAGCGCGACTGGAGCCGCATATCACATATCTCATTGACGTAGTCAACAACGACAAACTTCTGATCAAGGGTATGCACGATTTCGGTCGAGAAGAAATCGAGTTGGCAGATCTCCTGAATCATCTGGGTGATGGAGCGAAGCGTCCCGAGGCCAAATGTTTCCTCAACTCCAGCCGTTATTTCCTCATAAAGATGTGTCTGTTCATCCCACCAACAAGCGACAATTGAGCCGAAGGCATAGAAAACGCGAAACCAGGCCTTGTTGTCAACAAGGTAAGCCGGTCTGACCTTCTCTTGAAGAAGATATTTGTCGTTTTTGTGGCGTTGGCGAGTCTCAATGATGTCTTTCAGGCTCTCGGCGCCAAGCACGACTCCTATGCCGCCGCCTGTCGTGTTCGCGGGTTTGATGATGAATGGCCTTCCAAGTCGTGCGAGCTCCGTGAGCGACAACTCAACCTCCCGCTTATGGGCATACGGGGATATGATGATGGTGTAGGGAACCTCGAGTCCGCGCGCGAGAAATTCAAGATGCATAATTGCCTTGTCGGCAGCTCGTTTCAGAAGATCATACGTATTGATGATGTGGATCGGCGGGGAGGAATCAGTGCTCAATGAGCGGCGAGCAACAAGGTGTGCAAGCGGCTGAAAGCGCTCATCTTCGTCGGACGCTCGATCCAGTATGAAATGAAATTCGAGTTTTCGTTTCTGAAGAAGCTCGAGTGTTTCATCGAGGTTGTGCTGCTGGATGACGTAGGTCGTGAGCCGTCTGGCGTGAGCCATCTCCTCGATGAGGCGAATGAAATCCTCATCGTACTGCCAATTCCAGGCAAGCGCGAGATTGTATATTCGAGGAGAAAATTCCACTGTTTTCAGGATAGATGCGCCTTTGATCTAAGGTACTGTGTTTCTTTTCCCAACGCAAGTTGGCTCAGTCTGCGAATGATTGGACTGCGAATGATTGGACGCCAACCTGCGGGAGGCGAAGCAATTGCCTGCTTGTTATTCAGAACCATATTCGATATATTTTTATGAATGACAAGAAAAATTTCATACTACTGCTTCTCGACAGGTTTCGCGTTGATGCTGACGCTCGCAGGATGCAGCTCGACAAAAGAGAGTGCAACCGATGGCCAGGGACCTCAAATCAGCAAGCCCGCGTACGACCGGGTAAAGGAGATGCGCCGGGATCGCGCGCTCAGCCACTTCATTCAAGGTGCGGTCTACGACGCGAAGGGGGATCATGCGAAGGCAATTCTTGAGTACCAGGATGCTCTCCAGTTTGATCCTAGCCCCGCCATCTACTACGCAATCTCGAAGGACTACTCCATCCTCGGAAAGCATTCGCTTGCGGCACAAGCTGGTCGCGAGGCGGTGCGCCTTGATTCATTGAACATCGTCTACCGTGAGAACCTTGCCAGCATTTACCTGAGCGCTTTTGAGGCTGATCAGGCGATCAGGGAGTACGAAACAATCGTTCGGATCGACTCAAACTATGTCAGTGGGTGGTTCAGTCTCGCGCGCGTCTATCAAGCCACCAAACCCCTGCGGGCGCTGGAGATCTACGAGCGCATTCTTGACCGGAACGGGGAAGACTGGGAGGTTCTCTTTCAGACTGCAGAAATATACAGCTCGCTCGGCCGATATACTGAAGCGGCTGAGAAATACAAACGGATGCTGGAAATCGACCCCAGCAATAAGGCTCTCCAGCGACAGTTGGCAGAAACGTACGGTCGGGCAGGCAATTTCAAGGATGCGATCAAAATCCTGGAAAGCATTCTCGAGGTTGATGAGGACAACCCGGACGCGCTTGCTGCTCTTGCTGACGTCTATCTTGCGCAACGCGATTATGAGCGTGCTCTGGGCCTTTACCAAAAGGTGCTGAATCGTCAACAGAACAATCCGGAAATCCAACTCCGGATTGGGATTGCCTATTTCGGGCAGATTCAACACGATTCAACGTTTCTCGCGAAGGCGAAACCCATTTTCGAGCAGGTGAACAAGCAGGCACCAAATGATTGGCGTCCGTACTTGTACCTCAGTATGATCGCTGCAACGGAGAAGAACGATTCACTCGCTCGACAGTATCTCCAACGTGTTACTCAACTCGCCGAATGGAACGGCGATGCCTGGTGGTATCTTGGCATGTCGTTTTTTGAGAAGGGGGAATACCAAAAGCTGCTTGAGACGATGGAACAGGCGAAGAAAGTGGTCCCACGGGATTTTCGAGTTTACCTGCTGATGGGTCTTGCCTATAGCCGCTCGGATCAGCCCGGGCAGGCAGTCACGGTGCTACGTCACGCGCTGGCGCTTAAGCCGGACGACCTCAATACGCTGAGCACCCTTGCTCTGACACTGGATGGGCTGCGTCGCTTCGCTGAATCGGACTCCCTGTACGAAGCGGCCTTGAAAATCGACCCGAAGTATCATCTCGTCCTGAACAACTACAGCTACAGTCTCGCTGAGCGTGGCCTGAACCTTGAGCGCGCGTTGGCCATGGCGTTGGAGGCAATTGCAGCGGAACCAGAGAATGCCTCGTACCTCGACACCGTCGGGTGGATTTATTTCAAGATGGGGAAGTTCGAAGAGGCGGAACGCTATATCGCGAAAGCGATCGCAGCGGGAGGCGCGAGTGCGACCGTCTACGAACATATGGGCGACATCTGCTTCAAGCTTGGTCAAAAGGACATGGCTGGACAATATTGGAAGCAAGCGCTCAAAATGAACGCAGCAAATGAGGCGCTGCGCGAAAAGCTCGCTCGGGGATCATTGTGACCACTCTTCGATCTGCAGCTGCACTTCTGCTGCTCGGGGTGATCGCCGCAGGAGGATGTGCACCGACCTCGACAACAAGGACAGGAACAAGGAATGTAACACCCGAACTCGTGCACCAGAGCGTTCGAAACAACCAGGAACGGGTACGCTCACTGAAGGGATCGGGCCATATCACCGTCGAGTCACCCGAGATCGCTCAGACGGGATCGTTTGAGCTGATGCTCCGCAAGCCGGACTCCGTGCTGGTGAAGTTCGAAGGACCCTTCGGCCTTGACGTCGGCGCCGCCTTGCTGACCCGCAGCGAGTTCTTCTTCTACAACAGCCTGCAAAACCGGCTCATCAGTGGTTCAATGAGCCGATCAAATCTTGGTCGTATCCTGCGAGTCGACGTGACCTTTGAAGAACTCCTCAATCTGTTGACCGGGGGAACGTTTTTTTCCGAAGACCAGGATGCTCCCGAATCGTTTTCGATGGAAGACGATCAGTTCGTGCTGACGTACACACACAATGGCGGGAGCCGCCGCTACTGGGTCGATCCTTCCTCCTTGCTCATCGGCAAAATTGAACATTTTGACCGGCAGGGGAAACCGATCTTCGAGCAGCACTTCCGCAATTTTCGATCCGTTGAAGGAACATCCCTTCCGTACCACGTCCGCGTACTGCAGCTCCGGGAGCGGCGCGCCATTGCACTATCCTTTTCCTCGATCCTCATCAACGCGAACGAACTTCGTTTTTCGCTCGATGTGCCCAAGAACGCTCAGCGGGTTCGGTGGCAATAATGAGCACCTGCAAACTGCTTCTGGTCATCACTCTTCTGAGCGCACCCGGGCTGCATCTCATTCAAGCTCAGAGCACTTCTCGAGAGATCTCCAAAAAGGAAAAAGAGCTTGCAAAGCTTCGGAGTGAAATAGAAGCCTTTGAACTGAGGCTCAAAGAGAGCGAGAAGCGTGAGCGGTCAACGCTTGAGCACCTTGATAATCTTGAGAGACAGGCGAACCTGATCCGGCATCTGATCAAGAAGCTTAAGGAGCAGGAGCAACAGATCACCAATGATATTCACGATGCTAAATCGTCCATCGGTGAACTGGAACAGCAACTCGAATCCCTGAGGTCACATTACGCAAAGTACGTTCGGTCCGTCTACAAGTACGGTCGCGTGTATGACATTGAGCTTCTGTTTTCCTCCAATTCGATCAATCAGCTCTATATTCGCATCGCGTATCTGAAGCGATTCTCGGAGCAGCGAGCGAAGGACTTACAGACCGTCCTGCAGAAAAAGGCGGATCTTGAACAGCAGAACGATCGCCTTCAGCAGAGTCTTGACCACGAACGCAGACTTCTTGCTGAGAAGACAAGTGAGGAATCGTCCCTCAAGCGAAAGGCCTCACAGCGGCAAAAAACGCTGGCTGAGATCCGAAAAGACAAGCGGGTTTATCAGCAGGAGTTGAAGCGGAAGAATGAAGCGGTTCGAGAAATCGAGAAGCTGATTGCAGAGTTAATTGAGAAGGATCGTCTTCGAAAGGAGCGGGAGGCAGCTGCGGCACGAGAGCGCGGGAGGCTGGCTGTGGAACCAACGCGCCCGCCAAAACCTGAACCGGAAGCCGCGGAATCGTTTGCCGCACAGAAAGGGAGGATCCGGTGGCCTGTTTCGTCCGGGACCATCTCCTCGCGCTTTGGCAATCAGGTGCATCCCGTGCTCAAGACGGTCACGCAAAACACCGGCGTCGATATCCAAGTCCGGTCCGGCTCTGATGTTCTTGCCGTCGCTGATGGTGAAGTGTCGATTCTCTCCTTCATACCCGGGTTTGGCAATGTCATCATCCTGAATCACTACAACGGCTTTCGAACGGTGTACGCGCATCTCTCCGAGATTACGGTCGTTGAGGCGCAGAAGGTGAAGGCAGGTGAAGCGATTGCGAAGAGCGGTGAATCCGTTCAAGGCCCCGTCTTGCATTTTGAGATTTGGAAAGAGCGGGAAAAGCAGAATCCCGAATTGTGGCTCACAAAGCCGCGGTAGTCAACCCCCATCGAGTTCAACTCCCCCTACTAATTTCTTGAGCCGTCATCCTCCGCGTATCCTGGACACTCACGCCTTGACGCTCGGCGGTCGTTGGATCGAACCAAAAGAGACGAAAACCTTGAAGGGTATGAAACCTTGACAGCGTATGTCTGAAGAACCAATGTAGCAAAACAATGAACTGAGCTATGCGCGTAACACTCAGATAGCAAGAATTTTCAAGCGGGTTGACTTGAGTGGCAAATTTGTGTAATTTTCTATCGTTAATCGAAAATCGGCAATCGACAATCTTCCTCGGGGTG
>JBBTCR010000116.1:0-4952 GCA_038043105.1 Bacteroidota bacterium | reverse complement strand
GTGATGGGGGCGATGGGAAGTCCGGAGCGCATGGATTATACCGTTGTGGGAGACAATGTCAATCTCGGCGCAAGGCTCTGCAGTTCCGCCAAAGCTGGACAGATCCTTCTCTCTGGATGGACGGCAGAGCGCGTCTCGGGCAATCCAGAGTTCAATCTCAAGAGGCTGGATCCCATCGTCGTGAAGGGAAAGGAAAAACCGATTGAGGTGTATGAAGTGCACTGGAATAACGGTTGAAACGCGCGTGATCCGCTCACGCCGCTTCACCCGTTAGGAACTGACTTTGAATTGAATAGGGGGAATCGAAGGCTATGATGAATCAACGCAGACTGTATCGTACTATTGAAAGCTTTGCATCAGAACATCTCAAAACAGACAAGGAGCTTCTTAAACATGTCTTGAACGAAATCGTTAAAGATGAAAACATCGGCCTCAAAGGGGGACGGATCTGGGAGTACGAACCGGGAGCCGAATCGTATCGGTTGGTCCATCAGATTGGAGTCATCGATCGCCTCGAGCCCGGATACCAAATCTCGGTCGTAGGCTATCCAATCTTCTTTCGTTTGGCAGAACATCGGTCCGTCATTGCGAACGAAACAGACAAGTATCTCCGCAAGAAGGGAATCATCAAGTATTCCGCAACGGGCGTCGGCGAGAAAATCGAATCGAAAAAGGGGATGGTTCCTCAATATGTTCTCGCCTTTAACTCGGATACGCTGGACGAGTCAATCCTCCCCGATCTGAATATTATCGGTCTGGCTGTTACCTCTCTGTTACGTGGAAAGAAGGTCGAGCGAAAGGCATATTTGCTCGAAAAAGATCTGGATAAGGCAAGGGAAATTCAGCAAAGCATCTTGCCCCAGCACGCCCTCAAGTTTCACCATTATGAGTTGTACGGGGTTTCGTTGCCAGACCGGATTGTGGGAGGAGATTTTTTTGATTACCTTCGTAGTGAAGAGGAGCAGGACAGGCTCAGCGTGGTGATTGGGGACGCTGCGAGCAAAGGCTTTCGGGCGGCGGCTCAGGCGTTGTATGTTTCGGGGGCGCTCCGGATGGGGATATCCTACCACACGAAGATCAGCTCGCTGATGTCGCGCATCAACAAGCTGGTCAACCAATCGTTCTCTGAGGAGCAATTCGTTTCGATGTTCTACGCTGAGCTGTCGAACGACCCAAAAGGATTGATGCTCTATTCCAACGCAGGTCACAACAGCCCTCTCCTGTATCGCGCGGAGACGAAGCACATTGAGACGCTTGAGGCCACGGGGCAGCTCATGGGCCCCTTCCCTGATGGAGCCTACAGAGTTGACAACACTCACCTTCGGAAAGGGGACGCGGTCGTATTATATACCGATGGTGTCAGCGAGGCACGGGGTGGCGTGGAGATGTACGGTGAAAAGCGTCTCGCCGAGAAGGTTCAAGAGTTTTCCTCATTGAGTGCCAAAGAGATTTGCCAACATCTTGTGGACGACGTCCTGCAATTCTCTTCCGGTTCGGAGGAGAGCGATGACAAGACCATCGTCGTGATCAAACGAGTGAACTAGTGCCATTCCAACCCGCCAGTCCCGCTCAAGTAAAATCCGAAAAGCGGGATGCCGTACAGCGGCAAACGCATGGCGGGCTGGCAAAATGGTTGAACGCATGCAGAATAGGACACTGAAACAACCGATAGTAACGGATGTTCACGGATTCTAAAATGAGAGAAAGCTATCCGTGCTGATCCGTACGTTTCCGCTTTTTCAGTGTCCCATTAAATATTCTCAGCTTCAAACCGGTCAGCATCTGTAAAATGATTTAGTTGGAGAAGCACTAGGTACGAAGAATGACATGCAACGTTCTTTCATACGAGGCGTGAAATGACAGAACAAAAACGTGTTGGTGTCGTGACAGGTGTGACAAGCGGGACTCTGACGGTTGTCATTGATCCCGAGATTAAAACGCTCACCCGCGAGATTAACGGAAAGGTGTACTATATTGGGCAGGTAGGGAGCTACGCGCTTATCCCCGTCGGCAAACTGATTATCGTCTCAATGGTTTCGGAATTCAAGAAGGTCGATTTTTCAGAGAATGGCAAGCTCAGCCAGCGCTGCGTGATGGACCTGAACCTCGTCGGAACAGTGAAAGCCGGTCGGTACGAGCGCGGTGTGTCAATTATTCCACCCGTCGATTCCCCGGTGTTCATTGCCGAGGATGCCGACCTCACAGCGGTGTTTTCGATTTTTCGAAAGTTCGGCTTTTCCGTCGGTCAACTTTCACTTTTCGAGCGGGAGCGAGCGTATTTGGACCCGAACCGATTCTTTGGGAAGCACCTCGCCATCCTGGGATCGAGCGGTTCCGGAAAATCGTGCACGGTTTCGTCTATCATCCAAAAGGTCGCGACGTATCCCGACACAAACGTGATTATTCTCGATATCCACAACGAGTACACTGCAGCGTTTCCGGGAACAAGTAAGCGACTTGATATTGCAGAGCTTGAGCTTCCGTATTGGTTGATGAACCTTGCCGAGCTCGAGGAGATGTTCGTCGATCCACGGGATGAGTCCGCTGCGAGCCAGGTCACCGTGCTGAAAGACCTCGTCGTTGCATCCAAGAAAGGCAAGAACCCCCAATTAGCGGATGTCGTTACCGTGGATACGCCGGTGTACTTTGACTTGTCCGAAGTTCGAGCGAAAATCCAGTATCTCGATACAGAGAAGATCTCCGGGCTTGGGACGACAGCGAAGGAAGGTCCGTTCTATGCAAGATTCTCACGCTTCCTCGTTCGACTCGACAGCAGGTTGAACGACCCTCGTTATGCGTTTATGTTCAAACCGAAGACTCACGTGCAGTCGTCGTCCTTCAAAGACCTGCTCTACACAATGTTTGGCGGCGATCAAACACAACAGATAACCATCATGGACCTCAGCGGTGTCCCGTTCGACATCGTGAACACCATTGTTTCGCTGCTCGCCCGGCTTGCATTCGACTTCAACTTCTGGAACGCTAACCGTCGCGACTTCCCGATCTTGCTAGTTTTTGAGGAGGCGCACAACTATCTTCCGAGCGGTCAGACTGGCAGCGGTGCAGCTCGGCGAACGGTCGAACGAATAGCCAAGGAAGGGAGAAAATACGGCGTGAGTTGTATGATCGTCAGCCAGCGTCCTGCAGAAGTCTCAGAGACCATCCTCTCGCAATGTAACAACTTCGTCATCTTGCGCCTGACGAATCCGGTGGACCAAGGCTATGTCCGCAAGCTCATGTCCGATACCTTTGCGGGCTTGATCGACACACTCCCATCCCTGCGCCAGGGTGAGGCACTCATCGTCGGAGAGGCCATTCCGATGCCGCTCAGGGTGCAAATCGACTTCCCCAATCCCGAACCCAGCAGCGCTGACATCAAGTTCTTTGACAAGTGGAAACAAAGCGATGTCAAGACGGATATTCCTGAGGTTGTTGAGCGCTGGTGGAAACAAATAAGGGGCTGATTCCGTCCTCAAGCCCTGCCCCCTTCAAGACGAACCCCATCTCCACGGAACAAAACCGTTTCCCATTGCGTTCTCACGTAGAAGAACGCGACCTTGGGAGGGAATTCGCATGCTCATCAAAACGCAGGACGACATCAAATCCTCAGAGATCACTCCTGAGCATCTCTATCTGAATCGCCGCGAATTCATCCGCGCAGCATCTGCCGCAGGCATTGGTCTGGCCACAGCCTCGCTGCTGCACCAGAGCCTCATTGCTCAGGACCATTGGCCGAGGGGGAAGAAGGGTCCTTACGATACCGACGAGGAAGTGAACACCTTCAAAGAGATGACAGCCTATAATAATTTCTATGAGTTCGGGACGGACAAGAGTGATCCGGCCGAGAACTCGGGCAGGTTCAAGCCAAAGCCGTGGACCGTTCGAATTGAAGGGGAGGTGAAGAAACCAGCGACGTATGATTTCGAAGACCTCTTCAAGTCGCACACGATGCAGGACCGCATTTATCGGATGCGGTGCGTTGAGGGATGGTCGATGATTATTCCGTGGCGAGGATTTCCGTTGGCAGATCTCATCAAGAAGGTCGAGCCGACCTCAAAAGCGAAATTTGTCGCGTTCGAGACAGTGTACAGGCCGGAGGAGATGCCCGGGCAAAAGAGAAGTGTCCTTGAATGGCCGTACGTCGAAGGCCTCCGCCTTGATGAGGCCATGCATCCCCTCACGATCTTGGCCGTCGGGTTGTACGGTAAGGATCTTCAGAATCAAAATGGAGCGCCGCTTCGGTTGGTCGTACCCTGGAAGTACGGCTTCAAGGGCATCAAATCCATCGTCAAGATCAAGTTCGTCGAGCAACAGTCGCCAACGACCTGGAATATCTCTGCTCCGAACGAATACGGCTTCTATTCGAATGTCAACCCCGACGTTGATCACCCCCGCTGGAGTCAGAAGACAGAGCGCCGAATTGGAGAATTCTTGAAGCGAAAAACCCTTCCGTTCAACGGATACGCCGAACAGGTTGCTCATCTCTATGCCGGTATGGACTTGAGGAAGTACTTCTGAGGGGATGAGAAACCATGACGCAAGCTCAATGGATGAAGCGCGCTATTAAACCGACGTTGTTTGTGCTTTCCCTCGTACCATTGGCACTGTTAATCTGGAATGCGCTGAATGGACAACTCAGCGCGAACCCAATCGAAGTCATCACTCGTGAGACTGGAACGTGGACGTTGCGGTTCCTCATGCTCACGCTTGCCGTCACTCCTCTTCGTAAGATCACAGGGTGGACTATCGTGGTGCGCCTGCGAAGAATGCTCGGCCTCTTCGCGTTCTTCTACGGACTGCTTCACTTCACGACCTATGTTTATTTAGATCAGTTTTTCGCGTTCGACGAAATCGTGAGAGATGTTGCGAAGCGGCCGGTCATTACCGTAGGCTTCACGGCGTTCGTGCTGCTGATTCCGCTCGCCGCAACCTCGACCGGCGCAATGCAGCGC
>JBBTCR010000115.1:0-11755 GCA_038043105.1 Bacteroidota bacterium | reverse complement strand
CGGTGTAGTGGCGGGCTTCCACTGATAGACAATCCCGCCGCCAAGATGGTACCGGTTGAAATCGCGAAACATGCCTCGTTCCGAGCGTTGGAGGACTTTTGGAGTCACATACCCGATGATCTCCAGAGAATGCTCGTTGCTAAAGGCTCTTGAGAACGAGAACCCGAGTCGGCCGACGCGATTGTATCGTCGTTCATTCCGAGAGGCATAGGTTGAGTTTGCCTGCTTGGGATCCGCATCATACTGTGATTGCGTGAGGCCGCCGGGGATCTCAAATCTGTTGACCGCACCGCTAGCAAGCAGCTTGAGCCGGGTAGATTCGTCAAGCTCCGAGACGAACGAAGCATGAAGCTGGCTGCCGAAGCTGCTCGTTTGGTCGCGCCAACCGTCGAAGTTGTTGTTAGAAGCTGAGAGTGAGAACCGACTGGAGCCCACCAGAGCTCCAACTTTGAGATTACTCCGCCGTAGGACAAAACTCCCAATAGTATTGTTGAGCTCCAGGTAAGGTGTTGAGAACGGTGATTGTGATTCTATGTTGATGACGCCTCCCGATGCATTCCCGAACAGGGTGGAGGCGTTGGTCCGGACAACCTCAATGCGTGCCGCGCTCTGGAGGTCCACAAGATCGAGGGAAGTGCGGCCATCGGGGTCTGTTTCAGGTATACCGTCAACGAGAAGCTTGATGCCGCGAATCGTGCCGGCGTTTGAGCGATCGCCGTTTCCACGCGCACCAAATCCTCTAATGGTCAAGCGGACATCTTGACCGCCCGACCTGCTCTGCGCAAGGACGCCCGGCATGGCCCACAGCGCATCGTTCAGGCCAACGCCTCTGCTGAGGATGTAGTCTTTCGCGTAAACGACGCTCACTGCCATCGGGACCTGAAGAATCTCGCCGCCTCCGCGCAATGCCGTTACGATGATCTCTTTGAGATAATATGTCGTTGATGTGTCTTCCTTAGAATCCTGTGCAAGAGCACGGATTGAAGTAAGGAAAAGAATGATAATGAGCATACCTAGTTTTGAAGCGTCACGCATTTCAGAGTACCTCAGGGCAAAATCGGGCAACAGGTGGTGAAGGTGTGAATCGTCTACTTCGTTGCCGACTGAAATGTTTTTCCCGTCAGGCTTAGTTCGTTATTCACGATGTTGGCAATGCCTTCGAACTGACACCGCTCATCATCCGAGCAAACGACTGGCTCGCGAGTGAGGCGTCCGGACTTACAGGTTGATCGCTCTGCCTCTTCTTGTAGCCGGTCACAGGTATCAGGAGGAAACAAAGAGGAGAAACAAGCACCCGGACATACGGTGTGAAACTTTTCATCAGTTCTCTCAATAGTGGATCAATGTTGTGCTTCTATTTCACCAGAATGAGTCTTCTGGTCTCAACATAAGGGCCTGACTGAAGTCGGTAACAATATATGCCGCTGGCGAGGTTATCGCCATACATCATCACACTGTGCTCGCCGGCGTCGAATTCTCCGTCGAGCAGCATGGCCACTTCTCTCCCGAGGACATCAAAGACTCTCAGTGTTGTCGGAGCGTGGACGGGGAGCGTGAAGCGAATCATCGTTGACGCATTGAATGGATTGGGGTAGTTCTGTCCCAGTCTGAAATTGAAGGCTCCGGGTCGGTCCTCGGCAACGCTGACGGCAACGGAATCGCGAACGACGGTCGTCCACACGCTGAGGTCGGTGCCGTCCATTCTCATCCAGATAGGATGGATGGAACGGTTGTGCGCTGCGATGTTGATGTAGTCCCCGAAGAAGATTGACTGCGTAGGAGTGAATGAGACCTGGCTGACTTTGAAATTGGTGAATGTCTCACCGCCATCGGTCGATCGCGCGACATATACATCCGTTGCATTGCCGATGGTGTTTCGTCTATCGTAGAACACGAAATAGAGATAGCCGGTCGACTGGTCGATCGCCATCCACGGAAAGAATTGTTGCGTGGTTGTCGCATCGTCGTTTATGCGTTTCTCGCTTCCCCACGTTTTCCCACCATCAGTTGACTTGATCAAAAACACATCCGTATTGATTGTGCCGTTCCGCTGATCGGACCACATAACGTAGATTCTTCCTCGATACGGCGAGTTGCTCACGTCACACGCTGTCACGGGCAGGCCGTTACATCGGGAAATTCCGGCGACGTTGAAGTCCCAACCCCCAGGGTGTGATGTCACGAAGATGTCGGTTCCAAAGGTCAAACCGCCGTCGGTTGATTTGTCGAACATAATGCCTCGAGGACCCGCCCAGGCAAGATAGACCTCCCCATTCGGACCAACCGCGGGCACGGCACCTTCAACGGTGCTATCGCTGTCCACGCAGTTGCCGCTTTGATCGCTGATCTTAACTGGGGATGACCACGTTTGGCCGCCATTTGTTGAACGTGAAAAAAGAATTCTACTGCTATCCTGGGGATTCTTGCTGCCGTACTTGTCGAATTCCGTCCACGCCATGTAGATATTGTTGCGATATTGCGAGTTCGTCATGTCATATGCAAGCCATTCTTTGTCCTGCTGCTTAGGCGGATTGTAGCCGACACCAACCGAGTCGGACCACGTCTTTCCGCCGTCCGATGACCGATGGACAATGAGGCGCTCGATGAAGAACCCTCCCGCAGGACTTGAGAGGTGTCCATAGTACGCCCGACCAGCAGCATCAAAGATGACGCATGGGTCTCCCCAAGTTCCGAGTGGCAACTGTCCCTGTGACCACGAAGCTCCACCATCGATGGAATAGTAGTAGAACCGAAGGTTTGCTCCCGCGACAAGGTTCAGTGGATTCGTTGGGTTGATTGCGATGGTTACTTCTTCGGGCGTTGTGCTTGAAGGGCTGCTCACCCTGATGTTGGTGTACTGGGCAACGAGCGGATTGCACATCAGGAGGAGGGTGGTAACAAAGAGAATTGTCCGGACGAGCGTCATCGCTGGCACAAGCATTATGAACCGTGTGAACGAAGAGTCTGCTTCTCGGTTCGATATGGAGCCCATCCCTGCTGACCTCATGGCTTCGGCTTGAGCGCCTCGTACACGGTTGTCAAGAGCTTCTCTGCTGTGAACGGTTTAGAGAGAAAGGCTTGAACATCGGTCTTCTGGACTTCGGCCACCTTGAGTCTGTCCCCCAAACCGGTCGCAGCCATAATGGTGGGGCCGCCGCATGCCCCATCCGATTGATGCAACCCGGGCTCTATTTCTTTTCCGGCTTGAGAATCACCGCAGGCACGTCCTGTTCCTTTACAAGTTTAATGAAAGCCGGAAAATCACTCTCCATCACGGTCTTGAGCTTCGTGAGCTGGTCATTGAGCTTCGACGAGAGCTCGTTGAACACCTCGTATGACTGTTTCGTCGGTTTTGAATCCGAGCTGGCTACGCCGCTGGCGAGCCCAGCAAGTTTGTTGTTAAGTTCGATGGGATAGTTTAACGCGTCCTGGCTGCTCTTGATCTTCACCTGAATAATTTCTTCTTCGACTGCTGTGAGTTTCTGCTTGAAAGATTTCGCCGCCTCGCTCACCACTTTCTCTTTTGGATGATCTTTTAGCTTCCTGGTCAAATCGTCGAGTTGCTTCGTGATGTCCTGAATGGTATTCACCGCATCGTGAGCCTCAGAGACCTTGTCCCGTATCTTGATCAACAGAGCAAACTGTTCCTTGAAATCCTCTTGTGTTGTTTGAAGGGGAGGATATTTTTTGATCTCGAACGGTTGCGTCCAGTTCTTCTCACCGACAACTAACCGCACCTGATACTTCCCCGGGACAGCGCTCGGGCCGCGTGTCGTTCCTCCCCAAAGGATGGCGCCCTGAACGGTTGTCGCGTCGGGATACCGTAGATCCCAAACGAACCTGTTCATCCCGGAGTCGGTGGGCACTCTAGCGGCTGCACCTCCACGACCGCCGGAGAATTCCTCCTCTGGATCACGCGAGGGCTCCGCGCCTTCTCGACTCTCCCCCTTGCTAGAAAACGACTTGATCAATTTCCCCTCCTCATCCAGGAATTCCAGCTTTACCTCACTTTTCGGCGTGTTTCTGAAATGGTAGTACACGACCTCGCCGTTTGGCGGGTTCTTGCCAATCGTAGCGCCCGGTCGGCTGAAGCCTCCACCCCCCTGCATGCGATACGCGTCGCGCGACTTGAAGAGGTACACATCCAACCTGGCGATTTCATCGTTGAGTTGATAGAGAGGAGTAAGGTCGTCCAGCACCCAAAAAGATCGGCCGTGTGTGGCAGCGATGAGATCCTTCTCCCGCGCGTGAACGGCAAGGTCATGGATCGGGACGATGGGAAGGTTCAGCTGCAGCGATTGCCAGTTCTCGCCATCATCGAACGAAACGTGCACGCCGTTTTCCGTCCCCGCATACAGCATGCCTCGTTTGTTCGGATCTTCGCGGACAACACGAGTGTAGTCTTTCTCGGGGATCCCTTTCGTGATCTTCTTCCACGTCTTGCCATAGTCGGTTGTCTTATAGATATACGGTTTGAAATCGTCCAGCTTGTATCGCGTGGCAGCGACATACGCCGTCGCTGCATCATGTGGTGAGGGCTCAATGATGCTCATGAGAGCCCACTCGGGAATGTCCTTGGGTGTGACGTTTTGCCAGTTCGCGCCAGCGTCCCGCGAGATGTGTATCAATCCGTCATCGGAGCCGGCCCAGAGCACTCCTTTGTGTACCGGGGATTCGGCAAAGGTGAAGATTGTGCAATAGTACTCGACGCTTGTATTGTCTCCTGTAATCGGTCCGCCCGAGGGGCCGAGTTTCGATTTGTCGTTCTTCGTCAGGTCTGGACTGATAATCTCCCAGCTTGCGCCCTCATTGGTGCTCTTGAAGACGCGGGTGCCGGCAACATAGAGAACATTTGGATCGTGCGCTGATACAACAATGGGATAGGTCCACTGGAACCGATATTTGGCCCTTTCCGCGCCGCCCCCCATCGGATTGTCGGGCCAAACGTCAATGGATTTTGTCTGGTCCGTTCGATGGTCGTACCGCGTCAGATATCCATCATAGCTTCCGGCGTACACAATCTCCGGATCATCCGGTCTCGGCGCGATGTATCCGCTCTCACCGCCTCCGACATCGTACCAGTGTGTTCGATCGATGCCAGAGCTCGTCGTACGGTGGGGAATAGCAACTGTACTGTTATCCTGCTGAGCGCCATAGATGTAGTACGGAAATCGGTTGTCTGTGATGACGTGATAAAACTGTGCGGTAGGAATATCTTGCTCTGTCCATGTTGCGCCGCCATTGTAGGTGACATTGGCGCCGCCGTCATTGGCGTTGATCATCCGCATTGGATTGTTCGGGTCGATCCACAGGTCGTGGTTGTCTCCGTGCGGAACGCTAACGGTCGAAAAAGTCCTTCCGCCGTCAATTGACTTTAGGAATTGAACGTTGAGAACATACACAACATCTGCATTCTTCGGGTCGGCGTAGACGTGGGTGTAGTACCATGGGCGCTGTCGCGCGCGGGCATCATCGCTTGCCCGCCGCCAGGTTTTTCCTCCATCGTCCGACCGATACAGTCCGCCTTGCTCCGCTTCAATCATTGCCCAGACGCGATCGACTTTGGCTCCAGAGGCTGCAACCCCAATGCGCCCCTTAAGACCTTTGGGCATTCCTCTGTTGCTGGAGAGATCAGTCCAGGTATCACCGCCGTCCGTTGACTTCCAGAGGCCGCTGTTGGGGCCGCCGCTGGACATGCTCCACGGATTGCGAGACGCTTCCCACATTGCAGCGTAGATGATGCGCGGGTTGAGCGGGTCGAGAATCAAATCAACGGCTCCGGTCTTATCATCCTTGTAAAGGACCTTTTGCCACGTCTTGCCTCCGTCTTTGGACCGAAACACACCGCGCTCCGGGTTCTTTCCAAACACATGCCCCAGTGCAGCGACATACACAAGATCAGTGTTCGTTGGATGTACGCGCACACGACCGATGGTCTGCGTCTCAGCAAGGCCAACGTGTTTCCACGTCTTCCCTCCATCTTCGGACTTGTAGACCCCATCACCCGGTGCAACATTACCACGGATGCACGCCTCGCCCATTCCGACGTAGACGACATTGGGATCTGATTCAGCGACGGCAATCGCTCCCACCGATCCGTTTTTGAAATACCCATCCGAGACATTTGTCCAGGTGTTGCCACCATCCTCTGTTTTCCACACACCGCCACCTCCGGCTCCGCCGAAGAAGAAGGTGTACGGTTGAGTTGGGTGACCCGCGACAGCGACGGATCGCCCCCCTCTGAAAGGTCCAATCTCACGCCACTGCATCTTACTATAGAGAGTGGTATCGTACAACATTTTTGACTGCTGTTGACGAGCGTTCGATCTTGCTGACGCTGAGGCAAGCGCTGGCGCCAATGTTGGTTGCGCCGTAACGCTGATACCGGCTCCGAAGCAGAAGAAAAGTGCGAGGAACACAAGCACACGATGGGTGAAAGTATGGAATGAGATCATTGGCTATTCTCCTCCCGAGTATGGTTTATTCGACGCTCCTAGGCCTCCTAACATCCGGAGCGACTTTTCGCGTCAGGACGCAATTGATGGTTCGGGTACCGACTGCGGGATCAGCTCACTCTTCGCCTCCTCCCGATAGAAGTGCGTTTGGCAGGCATAGAAACCCGCCTTGAGCCACATCCGAGCGATCATGTACACTTGTTGCAGCAGGAACACGATCACGAGTGGCCAGTACGAGTCTTGAGGAACCTGCGCTTCGAGCAGCGCATAAAGGACGATCAGGACAACGCCGACGGCGCAGAGCAGAACGTAAAGCCCGTACGCGCGAAGGAAGTAGACAAGAGTGAAGCGCGCCCCGGCAAAGAATGCGAACACTGCACTTGTTCGAACATCCACAACAATGCGGATGCGGGCGTAATCAAAGATCATAGTGATGACTGAAAGCAAGAACAAGACAACAATGCCCTTGACCATATAGTACAGGAAAGCAGTCTCTTCGGATGGTGCACCCTCTGTCCAGCGGGGAATGCCGCGATTGACCCAATCGACCAGCAGGGTAAAGAAGAGATAGTAAACGAGGAGTGCCACCAGCGCCAGGCGAAAGAATTTTCCAAAATACTTTCCCCCATCGGCAACAAATTCTGTAAAGGTGGGACGATGGTCTTTTGAATAGATACTGATGAATCCTCCGGCGAGAAAGCTCGTTGCACCGACATAGAGCAAGCCAAGCAGAATAATGATGGATGTGTAACCGGAAGCGATTTGGAGACGGAAGATCAGGCCGCTCAGAAAGTCACCGATGGATTTCACGAATGCGCCGTTGAGCGTCATCTCGAGGTGGCTGAAAAACGGAGCATAGCCAAAAATCGTATTGTCCACGCCCCTCACGAGCTCACTCTTTTCAAAATCCATCCGGAAGGTTTCACCCCAGGCGGGATCGACCTGATGGAGAAGCCTCTCGTCCATCACGGTGCCGCGGAGGTATCCATCGAGCGTATTCAAAAACGGCAATGCCAGCACAAGGGCGAAGAGGACATTGACAAACCATGCAAACAACACCATCCGTTTGGTGTGAGAGACTTGCCTGAGTCCTTGCTTGAATGAAGAGATGATGGTCATAAGTTCCTCCACTCGTTAGAAGCTCGCAAACTCAAAGAAGTTCTGGATCCAGAACGTCCATTTGGACGCATACTTGCGCGCGGCGAGTGAGCGATATTCCTCCTCCCGGACAACCTTGCTGTTGTTATTGTAGTTGATGTCCAGAACAAGCTTCACCTCGGGATCGACGATGGCAGAGCTAATCGGCGAGTCTGATTGGTACACGAATTTCTTCCATCGGTATCGTCCATCCCACTGTTCACGCCGTCGTTCACCATTCTTGAACTCGATCAAAACATCAACAGGGGCGATCGCTTCGCCCTCGCGCTTTACCACAACTTCGCACTCATATTCCTTTCCGGCACTCTGTATCTGCGTACTATCCATCGGTTTGCCATTCTCACTAAAGACGCCAGCCGGCTTGGGAATGCGCCGATTCTCAATCCGGTCGATGCCATAATCGAACTGGTTCGAGCTAAACCAGGTGTTCTCAAAGAACCAATTCATGTCTTTCTTGCTGACCTCGTTGACTGTATTGATGAAGTCCTGGCTCGTCGGATGCTTGAAGCGATAGCGGTGGTGATACGTGCGCATCACGCGATACATCATCTCCTCGCCCAAATATCGTTCCAGCATGATCAAGGACAGGGCGGGCTTGGTGTACGAGTTTAACCCGTAGGTCTGGTTGTATTCCCAACCTTTTCGTGCCATCACGTCGTTCTTGCCCATCCGCCGGATCTCGCCGTTGCCGGGGCTCAGCCCGGGCAGATCGATCTCGTGGAAGACATACGGAATCCCAACGACGGTACCGGCTCCTCCTCCGCCAAAGAAATATTGCACAGCCTTGAAGGGTTTCCAGGCCGTCTTCATCACGCGATCGGTTGAGTATGTGTTAAAGCCTTCATCCAGCCAGGCTTCTTCAAATTCATTGTTCCCAACGAGGCCGTACCAAAACTGATGGCCGAACTCGTGGACCGTTACCCCTTCAGGCGATGACTGCTCTTTAGGAGAATACCTCGTTGTCCCTCCCGTGAAGAGCGTCGGATATTCCATCCCGCCGGATCGGCTATCATTGGCGGGGTCGACAACGGTGACGGTCTCGTACGGGTACTGACCATACCACTCACCATAATACCGAAGTGCTTTGAACGTTGCGTCGAAGTACCGATCGATCATAGTATCGTGCTGAGGCTGAGTCAGGACGATAACCGTCACCTCACGCAGCGGGTGATGCCGGTCCGGGCGTTCGTCCGGTTCCATATTGTCGTGGACGAATTTTCGAACGGTGGGGACGAGATCAGGGGAGGTCACCCACGCGAAATCATGGACATCTTCCTGATAGAAGTTGTACGTTGTGGTGGTGTCTCTATTGTTCTCGATGCTGCGAGGAATCCCTCCCGTTGCGCCGATGACGTAGCTCGATGGGACCGTGATCTTGACATCGTAGACTCCGTAGTCAGCGAAAAATTCCGTCGTCGTGTGAAACTGGTGGCAATTCCATGCCCCCCCGCCCGAACCGCCTGGGCGGGCGGGCTTCCACCACACGCCGATCTTCGGGAACCACTGCGCAACAAAATGGTAGTTGCGGATCGCTCCTGTGCGTGAGATCGGCAGCGGTTGCTTGGTCTCAAACTCAATCTTGAATTTCACTGACTGACCTGAAGCCACCGGCTTCGGTGAGCGAATCTGGAACACCGTTTGGTCATCCGGATTGCCATCGTCCGGCTGGATATAGCGGAAGCTCTTGGTGATGTCAGTTTCGCCCTTTGCCTCAAGGACTTTCACGCTCTTCACGTCGGTATATCCGTAGTCTTCCTGACGCAGATCGGGGCGGCTGAGCTGCCAGCCGGACTCCTTCGCAAACGTGCTGCGGTTATTCTTCCACGCATTATGATAGAGATGGAAGGGGAATTCCTGCTGTGGCTGTCCGGTCGTGTTTTTCCATTCAAGGATCTCCCATCCACTGATGATGTTGCTCTTGGTATCGAGTTTCACATCCATCGTATAATGCACTATCCGATCGCTCTGCTTCGGCAGCTTCAAGTCTTTGTCCCACGGCTCCGTTCCTTGCTCCCACTTCGGAATCGATGGGTTCAATCTTTGCTGTTTGGCGTTCTGATCAGCAGGGGGGAGGCCGACGAAGGCAACAATGAGAATCATGGCCGCTAGGATGAACCCGTACTCAAGAATTGCTATCACGGTTTTTTTCATCATCGTTCTTCAGAAAGGAAATAAGGGATAGTCGTCGCCCGGCGATGATGCATGGTTGGCGGGCGGTCCTTGCACCAAAGCCCGGAAAGGTACCCTACCGTGTGTTCATTCTCTGTATCTCTTGGAGAGCGTCCCGAGCAGCTTTTCGAACGTCGCCATCGCCGTTTGTCCGAGCTAATTCGTCAAGGAGAGGCAATGCGCGTTCAGATTTCAGTCTACCCAGAAGTTCAAGAGCCGTTGTTTGGACCGGCAGAATATCAGATTTCGCAAACGTCATCAGTGCGTCGGTTAGCTCGGGATCAGCTGGAGCACACGCAGCCCAGGAATTGAGCGCTTGCTGACGGATCGCGTAATTGTATTTGAGCGAAGCGTGTTCTTTGACGAGTGGGAGGAACTTCTTATCCGCGAGGTTTTGAATGGCCGTCAGCACAGCGAGACGGTTGACGTCATACCACATTGTCCGGCGTAGATGGCTCTCGAGGTAGTCAACCGTGAGTGAGCGATCGATCTTGGAAAGCGAGACCAGGGCTGTCATCGCAACGTCGTTGTTTGGATCTGAATCAATGACGCGGCGGAGTGCTCGCTTAGCAGCATCTGTGAAACGGTAACCCAATGCGATCACCGCCGCTTTGCGGACGTGGTAGTCTGTTGATCGGAGCTGATCGAGCAAGAGCTTTTCTGCTTCAGGAGAATGGATGTTCCGCAGTTGAAGTGCGGCTTCTGCTTTCAAGGACCAGTAAGCAGAGCTGCTCAGCACGTTGCTCAGAGCGGACAGGGTTGATGGATTTGACGCATATCGTTGCACAAGCTGATGCAGAGCCCAGAGGCGCCCGGGAAGTTCATCCTGCGCGAGTTGATAGAGGAGCTCGGAGATTTCTTTTTCAAATTGAAGATCACACACAAGAGCACCCCGGCCGTCGAAGCTGACGAGATCAGGCTTGCCATCGACATCAAAAGAGAAATGCTCCGTTTGATGCTGCACCCAGACCACCTCTCTCTTGGTCTTGCGGTTTGCGTCGATACGGACTTCCACAGGGAGCTCAAATAGGCCTTGACCTTCGACAAGTGGCTGAACTTGCTGGACCTTCAGCTCAATCTTCTTCTGATCGGCCAAATACGTGTAGCTCGCTTCGAATGTAGGGTGACCGCCGCCCCAGACCCACTGATCAAAGAACCACCGAAGGTCTTTGCCTGTCGCCTCCTCAATGGCCGTTTTCAGGTCGGTGCTTTCGACGTTCGAGAACTCGTGTTTATGAAGATAGTAGCCGAGCGCTCTAAAGTAGTCATCGTCCCCGAGGATCCACCGAAGCATATGCAGGACGATACCGCCCTTCAGATACGTCGTCTCCGTGTTGTAGATCTCTTCACGCGAGTCATAGAACCGATACTCCAGCGGGCGAATGATGTGCTGTGTCCTCACGTAGTTGAGATAGGCTTGCAGGGCCATCCACGTTTGCGCTTGCAGCTCCTCGCGCCCAAGGCGATGCTCATCCCAAAGCATCATGCAATAGCTTGCGAAGCTCTCGTTGAGCCAGATTGTGCCGAGACTGCGGGATGTGAGGTTATCGCCGAACCAGTGGTGGGAAAGCTCGTGGGATATGATGGATTCGGCCGTCCAGTTTGAGGTGTAATGGGAGAAATCGGGATTAAATTCCTCCAGCTGAAAGCGGTCTCGCATGATACGATCGTTATGTCCGGTGATGCTCGTGTTCTCCATCGCCCCGACAGCGTAGTCGTACGATGAGACCTGGTCATACTTGTCCCACGGATACCGATAGCCGAAACGGTTTGAAAAGAACTCAATCATGTCAGGCGTCCGCTCGAACACACGGCGAGCCTCATCTTCCTGGCCGGGCGGCACCCAGACGGTCAGTGGGATTATCCCAAACGCAGGGCGGAGTGTTACGGGTTCGTACTGGCCAACATACAACGCGAATAGATAATTGGAATGAGGGAGCTGTTGGTACCAATGGAAGATGCGAGTTCCATCG
>JBBTCR010000114.1:6328-10787 GCA_038043105.1 Bacteroidota bacterium | reverse complement strand
ATCCTTGCTCAAAAAGCAAAGATTTTCTTGTCAGTCCCAGTGAGGGATCACGAATGACACGAATGGGCGAATTGCACGAATAATCTTTGTTGAACTCTTTCGACTTCGCATTCTCTTTTTCCCCATTCGTTTATTCGTGGAATTCGTGTTCCGATTCCTTTTGGTTGCGGCTTTGCCGCGTTGGGACTTCATCGGTTGCGAACCGGATTCCTTAACTCACCAACCTTCTCAATACGACAAACAACGGTGTCGCCGTGTTTGATTGGCCCAATTCCCTGCGGCGTTCCTGTCGAAATGATATCGCCCGGCTCGAGCGTGATATTCTTTGAAATGAACTCGATGAGTGTAGGAATATCGAACACCAAGTCGCGTGTGTTTGCCTTCTGACGCACTCTTCCGTTCACACGACACTCAAGGGTTAGATGAACCGGGGAGTCGACCTCATCAGCCGTCACAATCCATGGACCGAGTGGTGTGAACGTGTCGAAGCTCTTCGACCGAAACCACGGATGCTTGTTCTCGATATCCTTGGACTGCACGTCCCGAGCCGTCACATCATTAGCAACTGTGTAGCCAGCAACATAGGTGGGGGCGTCCTTTTTCTTGACTTCCGTCGCGCGACGGCCGATCACTACTGCAAGCTCAACCTCGTGATCCATTCTTCCTAATCCGCGAGGCAACAGTATCGGCTCATCATGTCCGATCACGGAGGAGCCTGGTTTCGCGAAGATGATGGGTTCCTTCGGAACAGCGAGACGCCCCTCCTTGGCATGAAGGGCATAGTTCAACCCCAGAGCGATGATTTTGGGAGGTCGCAGGATAGGCGCTTTGAGGACAGCCTCGTTGCTGATCAGATACTGTTCCACAAGTTTGTGCCGTTGCAGGAACTGAAGCACGACTTTGAACTCACGCGGATCAAACCTTCCGTCCTCGAGAAGCTGAAGGGTCGTTGTTGTCGGCTCAACGACCACTCGGTGTGTGATTGATGTATACGCAGCTTCGGCATCCGAATAGTTGATCCACCGACGGTTGAGCTGCACGCCAACGCAGAAGCCCTGCGCATCCTCAAACTGTGCGACTTTCATTGTCTCTCTTTCAGTAACCTCAGTTGTTCTTTGGTGGTTCAGCGTTTATGGTTTCTTTGAAATACACTCCAACCGGGTGTTGATCCGCCAACACCTGGTTCGGATACGCAAGCACACGTTTCCGTCGCTCAGGATCGTCCTTCGTCAATTCGTCAATCCAGTGAATGCCATAGAGAACGTGGTTGACCTCATCGGCAAGAAGGAACTCCACCAGTTGTTGTGATCGCTGATCGCCAGTCGCTTTCGCCTTTGCAATCCAATCGCGGAGGTGTTTGCAGCTCTCGCTCTCAAACGTCATGTTCGACAGCGCAAGCCGCTCCAGTGGGTCCGGCCGGTTGACGTCCTGCTCCCACCCGAAACAGCTTGTCAGAAACATGCCGACGTGGCCACCGAGCTCTTCCAGCCGACGCTGAACTATTTCCGCATGGCGTGCCTCATCCCATCCCTGCCGCGCCATGTCCATTTTCATCTGCCAAGGTATCTCGGGGAAGTCGGAGAGGATGCGCCCCATGCGCTCCACCGTGATGAACTCACTGTTAAGGAGATCGTGCAGAAGATGGAGTTTCCCCTCATTGGTATCAAAAGACCAGTTTTTCTCAGTAAACTCCGCCGGAATCCCGGAAATCTTCCAGCGTGTATCACGGGCTGGCAGCTTGCTGTAAGGGTGCGTTTTCTTGAACGCGTACGTTCCCCGTTTCTTTCCTTCACCCCAAACACCCCCTGCGTTCTGGAGGTCTGCCTCCAACTCATTCTGCCATGCCCGCGCTTCATCGCCGCGGCGTGACGTCGCAACGAGTCGCTCGATCACCTTTTCAGCCCACTCCACATGATCTTGCTCTTCATCAGCAATGTGCCGAAGAATGTAGGCTGTTGGCTCATCCGCGGGAAGTTCAAGGTGGTCAAGATGGTGTCGATATGCTTGAACGAGCGCGGGCTTGCTCACACGGTACAATGCAACCATCCGGAGCAGCTCATCCTGCGTCCTCCAGATTGTTTCAAGCAACTTCACAAACTCGTCGCTCGGTGGAATCGAATGGAAGTGTTGAGAACGACCCTTGAGCTCGGGAATGCGCTTCCCAAAAAGATCGGCATGGACAGCATCTTGAAACATCTGGCGGCCAAACCCGATCTTGATCTCCGGGTCCACCATCGTGTACGCCCAGCTCCCCATCAATTCCATAAACTGCATCTCGGTATACCGGTACCGACCAAGCAGATCGAGGTTGCGTTGCACCGTGAACGTGTTCGCCATATTCTCTTCGTTCTTCCTACTCGTTGAGCCCTTGTTGTGTTCTTCCCTGCCGAAATCCTAGAATTTATACCTTTACCCAGCTCTTCGTGTCCACCGACTTGTAGACTGACTCCATCAAGTGATGAACTTTGAGCGCATCGTGGAAGTTCGGTGACGGCATCTTGTCGTTCACGACGCAATCAAGAAAGCTGTAGAGAGCGGCAACGTGTGATCGAACCCAACCCATGGTGAATTTCGGCGCCGGCATGATCGCCGGGGCTGGATATTTCTGAACCGTGCTGATGTTCTTAAAGCCCTGCACACCCTTCGGTTCACGTGCATTGAATGCCAGGAGCTCGTTCGGCTGCGTCAAGTTAAACGCTAACGCACCATTTTGACCGTGAAGCTCAAAGCGCATCTCGTCCTCAGATCCCGTCGCCACCCGGGACATCTCTGCAATACCAATGCCCCCGTTCTTGAACCTCAACACCGCCGTGATGGCATCTTCGACTTCTACCTTCCCCATCTTGCTGGGATCCTCCGGCAACGGCCGTTCTTTGAAGAATGTCTCCATCGTTGCCGCGACTTCATCAACATCTCCAACCAGATAATGCATGATATCAAGAATGTGGGGCCCGAGATCGACGAGCACACCTCCACCGATCACTTCTTTGAGCAGGCGCCACTCGCGCGGGCGCTTGGGGTCAATGTACCCTGAGTGGAGATAAAACCCGCGGAAATGGAACACACGCCCCACGAAGTCTGCATCGATCAGCTCCTTTGCCTTCATGATGGCCGGGATGAACCGATACTCGGCGGTAATCTGGTGCTTCAGCCCAGATTGATTGGCGACAGCGACAACCTCCTTTGCTTCCGCCTCGTTGAAGGCCAGCGGCTTCTCGCAGTAGACGTGTTTGCCATTCCTCAGCGCAGCAATGACTTCATCCTTGTGCATCTTATTTGGTGTGCAGATGTTCACGACGTCGATGTCCTTGCGCGCAACAAGCTCACGGTAATCCGTCGTATACGATTCAAAACCAGCCTGCTCCACGCCTTTCTTGGCGAGGGTCTCATTTGTGTCGCAAACGCATTTCAGCGTAATCTTGCACGGATCGCCGTCGTAATACAGAGGGATCGAGCGATAGGCATACGAATGAATGCGCCCCATCTGCCCGAAGCCGATCATACCGACTCGAATTTCTTTTTGCATAGCACATTTCCTTTCATCGCGAAGGCGATGACCTATTTCAGAGCTTCGAGCGCTTTTACGACGCTCTGCTTCTCATGCACAATTGCGGCAAGCGCACGAAGGATTTTCGCCGGATTCGCATGTTGCCACACGTTACGGCCAAAGACAATACCCCTAGCCCCACAATCCATCGCATCCTTGACCATCTGCAGCATTTCCTGGTCGGAGTCCATCTTTGGTCCTCCCCGCACCAAAATCGGCGCCGAGGCAATGCCGACAAGCTCCTCGAATTGCTGCTTGGACTCGGGGAAATCGGCCTTGATCAGATCTGCGCCAATCTCCGATGCCATGCGGATAATGAGCTTCATAATCTCAAAATCCCGCACGACACTGGCGCCTTTTTGAATCGCCAACGGTTCAACGATGAACGGTATCCCGTACCCGCGCGCCTCATCTGCTATCTTTGCCAATGTCTGTAGGTTATCCGCTTCCTGCGCGTCCGTATCATATCCGGCAAAGAGGAATGTCACCACGGCATCCCCCCCGAGCTGGACAGCCTCTTTCACGGAGGCGACTTGCGTGTAGTAACCTTCCTTTGGTGCCGGCTTTTTGCGCCAGATATTTGTTGCGTCAAGCCGAACAATAACGCCTGGCTTGTTCCTGCCGTAGAACTTATGGAGATTGGCGCGCGTGGTCCCCGGGGTCATTTGAATCGCATTCGGTTGACCCGGCAGAAGCGTGTCAATTGCTTTACCTGCGTTCTCTATACCGGGAAGCGGACCGATGAACAGCCCGTGATCAATCGCGACGACAATCCCGTTGCCCGTTTCAGGATTCAAGATCCTGCTGGTACGAAGTTGATTGCCTGGGAGAGTAGACATAAGAAAATTTTCGATTTTCGATTGACGATTGACGATTGACGATTGACGATTAACAATTTGATATCAAGTTCTG
>JBBTCR010000114.1:0-6228 GCA_038043105.1 Bacteroidota bacterium | reverse complement strand
CGATTGACGATTGACGATTGACGATTGACGATTAACAATTTGATATCAAGTTCTGCGTTAGAAGCGAATTCTTACTGTCACGATCTCATATGGCTTCACATTCAAATTCAGCTCCTGACCGTTCTTCACGTTCAAGGACTTCATGTTTTCCTCATTGAGCTTTGCGAGAGAGGCCTCCTTTATTGGTCGTTCAAAATGAATCACCCCCTCGATTTCTGATCCCACTGGATTGTAGAGCCGGAGAATAACGCCGTTGCAATCATCTGCCTCCTTCAGCGCGCTGAGCTGGAGATGATCCGGATGTATGGAAAGAAACGAAGTCTCAAGGTTTGCCTGTTCGTTTTTGCGCTTGACAACAAGAAGCGGCACGGTGAAGCGCTCAACCTCCTTCAAAACGGATGGCAATGATTCTGATTCTGACGGACCGTGAGGATACAACGAATATTCAAATGTGTGAGTGCCGAGGCATTGCGCTTCTGGTGTCTCACTCCACCAACCGGCTGCACCTCCGGGTCGTGTGATCAGATTCCTTCCGGAGAGCTTGCCAACACAACGTAAGAGAGTCAAGGCGAGCGTGCCCCGGTCATCGAGCTTGAGCTCATACTCTGGCAGGCCTTTGACAATCAGCGTAAAGCTTTTCTGCGCATCCTGAATCGTCACGAACCGCTGCATCGGTGCAACCTTTGCCGGATGCTCAATAGGAAATTGCGACACATCGTAGTCCCGATGCTCCCGTTCGACAACGGCAAGGGGTGTATCAGCCAGCGATCTGCTCGTATCAATTCCCGTAGCGAAGAGAACACGAAGCCGGTGATCCCTGATGGTGTTGTGCGCCGTCGTCTTGACATCAACTCTGCGCGATCTTGGTGTCAGTGAGAAGATCGTTGAGATCAGTAGCTCATCTTTTTCTGGCGAACGCCGCTTTTCATCCACTGAAGCAGATTTCGGGACCTGCAATCGATGCTCAATCTTTAGCGCCGCCCTTAACGGGCCTTGTTCAAGGAGACACATTCTCGCCGGAAATTGGTGTGAATAATACCATTCATCCTTCTCTGGATAGGAGTATGTATACTCGTCGCCCACATCTCCGGAGTCCTCGAAGAAATTCATCGATTGATAGAGCATCCCCGTGGCCTTATCAACAATCCTCACCGTGCTGTCCTCATGCACCTCAATCCTCAGGTAGTCATTTTCAATGAAGTAGTTGCCGCTGCGGACAAACGAGTCGTAACGAGGAAAAGCCTCCGCTGTAACGACCTTTAGCCCCTTCCAGCCTAGAGGCGGAAGATCATCAGCCGTTACAAGGATGGAGAAGCGATCGACAAGCGTCTGATGAGGATAATCGTGCTTGGAATACGTGAGGCCGAAGCCTTCCTCACGCTTGAGGATTTGATAAGGAACATCGTTGCCCCGGACGTCAAGGAGTCTGAAACCTTTGATGGGTGGGAGCTTGTCAGCTACTCTGACCTCCGGGTTCAATCCGACAACGACATCCTGCAGATAAAAGTCGATGTTCGTCTCAAGAACGTCGCTTCGAACGAACGGTGATGGATTGAACACATAAATGTATCTCTCATCTTTATGAGCCGTCTCATCATAGGGCAGGAGCTGTGCAAAACATTCCGCTTTTACGTGCTCACCGATTTGCTTTGCCTTCCTGTACCGCACGATCATTTCCTGATGCACCTCATCCACGCTCGTGCCGCAAATGGCATCATGGTCCTGGTTTTGGATCACGTACTTCCAAGCTTGTTCGATCTGTGGCGCCTTGCTTCGCATGCCTTGAATCGAGGCGAGCACATTCAGCGGCTCGAGATGGCGCTCCAGCATCGTTTCACATTCCGCGTTGAGCTGCTTCAGGTACATCCGACTGGAAAAGACACCACCAAGCACAGCAAACGCATGGCGATATCCAAACCGTGTCTCGCCGCGGAGCTGAGGTAGATCGTCTCTGCTGGCAACCTGCTTCTTGAGAGCCTCGAAGTAATCCGCAAAATTACTGTGAACGATCTCCGCATTATAGTGCGTGCGCAACACCTCTATTGCCGTCGTGACTGCCCCATCTGGCCAGTGATGATCACCACCGTTGAAGAAGAGCCGCTGCGATGTTGTGGCCCGGGTATCAAGTTCTTTTCGGATGCGCTCAAACTTCTGTAGTATGATCTGTTCGTCCTCGGTGCCAAAGTATCCTGCGCTGTATCCATCTTTGGGCAGATGATGCATCAAGACGCGCGTCCCATCGGGGCTTACCCACCAGTATTCGGATAGTTCCTGACCCGGCTCACCGCCAAACCCGCGATAGATGATTGCAGTGTCGATGTCAAATCCTCGCAAGATCTGCGGCATTTGCGCAATGTGGCCAAACTGATCGGGTATGTAGCCCACCTTCATCACACCGCCAAGCGGCATGCCCAAGCGGAAACCGAACGAGAGATTCCGGATGTGTGACTCGCCGCTCGAGAGAAACTCGTCATTCAAAATATACCACGGCCCAATGAAGAGTTTCTTCGCCTCTACGAGTTCTCGGATGCGCCGTGCACGGTCGGGGCGGATCTCGAGGTAATCCATCAGAGCCGCCATCTGGCCGTCGAGCGTAAACGACTTGAATTCGGGATTTCGCTCAAACAGTGCAAGCAGATCCTCGACCATATCGACAAGCATAGCTCGAAAACGGTCAAACGGAAAATACCATTCCCGATCCCAGTGCGAATGAGAAACGATGTGATACGTTGGTTTCATGGTTGTATACTTCCCTCACCCCCGATCCCCCCTCACTATGGGAGAAGGGAATATGCTCTAGCTTCGATGGGGTGAGGATCTATACATACTCTTCAAACGCTTTGATAGCTGTTGATGCCCCCACTGCGGTTACACAACTTGCCGCAACGGCGTTCGCTACACGCGCGGCTTTGAATGGATTGAAACCGCGAATGGTCGCAGCGAGAAAGCCCGCGACAAACGCATCTCCAGCCCCAGTGGCATCAACCATATGCCTCACTTGCCTCGCTCGAACATACTCAGAGCGCTGATGCGTCGCAAGAAAGCATCCTTTGGATCCAAGTTTCACTCCTACGGTGTGCGGCGCTCCCGCCGCGAGCAGATACTGCACAATCGCTTCCGGTGTCCTGCGACCGGTGATCAACATCGCTTCTTCGTAGCTGGGGATGAAGTAGTCCACGTACGGAAGAAATCCCTTGAGCGCTTTTGAGGAGACGCGCGGCGCCGCGGCAGTATCGAGAAGAATCTTGAGTGTTGTCTTTGACTTCAGAGTCTGGAACAATTTTTTGAACTCTCGTTCAGTTTCCGGAATCAAGCCGAGATAGCCGATGGCAAGCATCTTTGCCTTTCGGAGCAAGGGGAGATGATGCAAAATATCCTCCGCACGAAAGTGTTTCATACACCCACGCGTGTGGAGGAACGTCCGTTCACCATCTTTATCAACACTCACCATGGTTGCCGAGGTCTGCGCTGTGACATCCACAATGACCCCTTCCGTGTCAATGCCAAAGGCCCGGTAGTGTTGCGTCACGAGCCGGCCAAGCAAATCGCTACCAACCCGCGTGACGACCCCGACTTTGAATCCCAGCTTCGCCAGGTCAATACCAACATTCGAAACATTCCCCCCGGTCGTCAGCGTGATGGAATCAATCAACTTCAGTGTGCCGCGCCTCGGCGGATTTCTCAGGTTTACCGGACGTCCGATGATATCCGCAACCGCCAAGCCTGCGACGACGACATCGAGATGTTGGGGATGGTTCATGCTCTTCAAGGTCAAAATGGTACTGTAAGCTACTCCGTGATCTTGAGTTTTTGGAAATCAAGGATCCGTTTCTGATTTTTGTACGACAGCATAAGCATTTGGCTACCAACCTCCGCATTCAGAAATGGTCCTTCGAACAGCTTCGTTCTGGACAGATCGACTGTTTTTCCATTAAGGTTTCGCTTTTCGGGAAAACCGAATTCCATCCTGTCTCCGCTGAGCGTCGTGTACTGCACAGAGACCGCTCCCGGCTTCAACGATGACTTCGGAATGTTTGTCCGCAGCGCCTCTCGAAAGTTTTCAAATGAACCAATCTCGTCCTTGGAACGGACTTCAATCACATACCCATTTTGCAGCTTATGGCTTCGGAGCCGCCAGTTACCCGTTTCCTTGATCCGCTCCAGTTGTGGCCGGCCAACGTCGCTGAGCGTGTTTGCGGGGGTCTCGAATTCCTCCTTCCATTCATACTCCTCAAGCGGATACCATCCGACGTACGTGTCTCCAGCCTTGCAGATGATCCACCCTGATTGATCAACGATGCGTTCTTCGAGGTTTCTGGGAAAGAATCCATCAATGTGTTCGGTGGTTGTGCCAAGCGCGATATCATAGAGCACGATAAGCGTGTTCTTGTGCTGAAATGTTCGCTCGTACGGAGAGCTACCCGTCCATTTGTCCGGATTATTGTACGTTCCCTTCGAGGCCACAACATCGGCAATGAGCGTTTTCACCTCTTCCGGAAAAAACATACCCACCTCGAAGCCAGACCAGTAGGGATGTAAACCAAAGATCGTTGTGTACGGCCTCCCATACGTGTAGCGCACGCCCCACGTGTGTTGTTGAATTGGCTGGAGGATGCCGCCGTGAAGCGAACCAAGGGCATAGTCCTTCGTGACATACGAATATTTGTAGACAGGCGGGTTTTTCTCCGCGCCAAAGCGGATGACATTGCGAACGCGCTTATGCTCCTTATGGATGTAACCCTTGGCCCGATCCATCGCGATCTTGTAAATGATCTCCGGCAGTTGGTAGTTTGAAAGAGCCGGGAGGACGATCCAGCCGGAATTCGTTGGCTCTCCCGTTCCAAAGTAAAGATAGGCAAACGCAGAAGCGGGGGAGAGCAACGGTTTGTAGACAGCAGGCTGGTAAATGCGACTGAAGCCGCCGATGTATTGTCCATCCAGATGCTCCACGGCAAAATCAGCGAAAATGTAGTCCGCCATCATTCTCCCGCGTTGCTTCATCTCTGGATCGTGAGCGAACTGAGAGAGAAGGATCATCGGCATGACGTATTCGGGGAAGTAGTCGGGCGAGTCGAATTCTCCCTGGCCAATCGTCGTCGTGATTCGCATCCAGTGAATGAGATACTCTTTTGCCTCCTCGCGGTTTTCATCGGAGCTTTTCCCGTTGTACCATTCCGATCCCGGCAGATTGGGCCACTGCTCGGCCGCAAGGAAAAGAGCCGAGTAGTACATGCACCAATGGTTTTCGGTGTCCCCCCGGTACGGGGCGTACGTTTTCCATGCATTGCGAACGACTGCCTTTGTTGCAGCCGACATCTTTTCCTTGCCGTGCAGGTAAGCACCGATAGCGGGGATCATCCAGAACATATCGCCTCGTGGCTCCCTGAGCAGAGCGACAAACATACTATCTGCCTGGGCGATATTCCTGTTCAGCGCATACCGTGTGGTAATCTGATAGTATCCCGCCATTTGCGAAGTATCGTAAACCGACGTGACGAAAGCCGGTCGTTGTTCATACTCCTTGAGATAGGTTGCTCGGTCAAGCATCTGAGCCGACGCGTAGGAGAGTGGAAGGAGGAAGAATATCAGTAGCCATCGTGCAGACTTCATCGTCGAGGTTCCTTGTTCAGAATGGTTGAATAGTGATTGTCCAAACCTGAGATCCACTCAGCCCGGCGTTTCGCCACGTGATCCCCCCATCATCCGATCGAAAGACCCCGCCCCACTGCGTAGATACGTACAGCCGATCGCTGTTCGTCGGATCAACAGCAATGGAGTGCACATTGAGATTTGTCAGGCCCGCGTTGGTTTGCTTCCAGCTCACCCCGCCGTCCGTCGATTTGTAGACTCCTGTCATATACCCCCCGGCATACACTGTCTGCGGGTTCTTCAGATCGAATGCGATGGTGTAGAATGTTGCGTGATCCAACCCTGCCTCGCTCTTTTCCCAGTATTTTCCACCGTTGCGCGTCACATAGATGCCGTGATCATCCGTGCCTGCAACAAGAATATTGGCATTGGTGGGATGCCCGGTAACAACTCGGACTCCACCAACGCTCAATCCCGTACGCGTCCAGGTGTCCGCGCCATTATCGCTTCGATAAACACCGTCTTCCGTCGAGCAGTAGATGACGTTCGAACTGGCATGATCAACGATAACAGACGACGTGAACTTGTGGAGCAAACCGTTGTTCTTCTCCTTCCACGTTGTGCCACCGTCAGCGCTTC
>JBBTCR010000113.1:0-1665 GCA_038043105.1 Bacteroidota bacterium | reverse complement strand
AATTCTTCAACAATCGGATGGGTGTATGTGCTCGGGGAATTCAACAGCGGAACCAAGGCAAGCTGTTCGATTGACGCAACGGAGAGTCGAGCCATTCCGAACCTGAAGGCAGATTGCACGACCTCTTTGTTGTGACTCGCCAACACCCCGATCCTCGCTCCGCACACGTTGAATCGTTTCGATGAACTATCGAGTAAAACAGCGCGGTCATGAATCTCCGGGAAATGCATCACACTGTGGACCGGAGCATCGTACGCAAACTCGCGGTACACTTCATCAGAGAGGAGAAAGAGGTTATGGCGCTTCACGATGTCCACTAACCGCTGCATCTCCTCTTTCGAGTAGATTGTTCCCGTCGGATTCGCCGGATTGCAGATGAGGATTCCCCTCGTCCTCGACCTAATGTGCTTCTCGATTTCCTCTGCCGGAGGAAGATGGAAGCCATTCTCAATCGCGAGAGGAATGGGGTTCAACTTGACGTTGGCAATGCTGGCAAAGCCATTATAGTTGGTGTAGAACGGCTCAAACACGATGATGTCATCGCCGGCATCACAAATCGCGCACATGGCGAAGATGATCGCCTCCGACCCACCGGATGTGACAATGATCTCCTTCTCATCGACCTCGACGCCGACGTGATGAAGATAATTCTTCCAGGCCGTCACCGCCTGGGGCAAACCATTCGAGGGTGCATACGCGAGGGTCGTGAGTTCTAGCTCACGAATGGTGTCGAACACAATCGGAGCCGTCGGAAGGTCAGGCTGTCCGATGTTGAGGTGATAGACTTTGATCCCTTTTTGTTTGCGCGCTTCGGCGGTCGCAGAAAGCTTGCGGATCGGGGAATCCTGAGTTGTCTGAGCACGCCTGGAGATCGAAGGATGATCTACGTCTTCCGTCAGTGCCGCAGGTCTTGAGTCGCCGAGTGTGCTATTCATAGGCTCATCGCCCACATTGAGGTATCCTGAAAAACTGAACGTCCCTCAAGCACGACGAGACTTGCTCCTATTGCGATTGATCCCTTTCGGCTCATTCATCGGTGATTGGTCCGCTGATTTCTCTGCCGGCAGAAACACAATCGTGGACAATTTGTTTTCGATGAAGAGTTCCTGGGCAATGGCCTGAATCTCATCCTGGGTCACCGCATCGATTTGCTTGAGAATGGTGTCGATTGGATTGAGCGCGTTGAAACAGAGTTCCGAGCTACCCAAACGCATCATGCGATTCGGAATACTCTCCAGACTGAGCATCATACTCCCTTTGAGCTGAGCTTTCGTCCGGTTCAGCTCCGCGTGCGAAACAGGCTTGGTCCTCAGTTTTCCCAGCTCTTTCATGATGAGATCGATGGATGCGGAAATATGACTTCGATCAGTCCCGATATAGGAGCCGAAGACGCCCGCATCGCTCATCATCGTCACATAGCTGTACACAGAGTATGCAAACCCGTATTTCTCGCGGATGTTTTGGAACAGTCGGGAACTCATCCCGTCTCCGAGAAGCGTGTTCAGCACTAGCATCGGATATCGTTGCTTGCTGCGGATACTGAAGGCTTGCGAACCGAGACAGACGTGGGCCTGCTGGATGGGCTTGGCAAACTCTCGCCGTTCCGCCTTGTGTATGCGCGGTTTCAATCGACATTGAAGATACGGGTGAAATTTTTATCACCGG
>JBBTCR010000112.1:0-4522 GCA_038043105.1 Bacteroidota bacterium | reverse complement strand
CCGAACAGCGGGACCCGCCAAGCGGTCTGGCGGGTCCGCCTCTGGCGGAGATTTTCGATTGAAAGGAATCAATCTTTCAGTTTATTGATTTCGTCAACATTGACGGTGTTGAAGTTCTGATAAATGTTCAGGACGATTGCCAGGGCGATAGCTGCCTCTGCAGCCGCAAGGATGATCACAAAGATGGCGATGACTTGGCCATCGAGAGTGCCGGAGGTGTACCGCGAGAAAGCAAGAAAATTGATGTTGGCAGCGTTGAGCACCAACTCGATTCCCATCAACACCATAATCGCATTTCGACGGGTCAAGATCGCAAACACACCGAGCGAAAACAGGATGCCGCTGATGATGAGAAAATGATTCAGTCCGGGTGTCCGCAGCAATTGAATGATTTCTTGTGCCATAGTCTGTTCCTCTTCAGGATAGATTCCCGGAATCTCCCGCCAAAAGACGTAGCGGGCAGGCAAGATTTCGGGAATCTCTCAAACCTTACGAAGCTTTTCGTTCTCTCCTTGCAATCATCGCCGCTCCGACCAGAGCAACCAGCAAAACAACCGATGCGATTTCAAACGGCAGCAGGTAGCTCGTGAGGAGCATCTCCCCAATCTTCGGCGTTGTCTTCTCAAATGCTTGCGAGGCAGGTGCCATGGGCCAGTCCGTCGACCAGAACATCCCGATCAACGTACCTGCCAACGCTGCAACGATGATCACTGCCGGAACCGTTTGGATGGCACTCGTTCTCATGTCCACTTGGATTACTCGCGTTGTAAGCATCACACCGAAAATGATGAGCACCAGAATGCCGCCGACATAGATTAAGAGCTGGGTGATCGCGAGGAAATCCGCCATCAGCAGAACATAGAGTCCCGCTACTCCAAAGAACGTGAAAAGCAATGCAAAGGCGGAATATACGATGTTCTTCGAAATGACGACAACGGCAGCTGAAACGATCGTGATGAGAGCAAAGAGGTAGAAAACAATGATGTAGAGATCCATAGGCGTTACGAATTTCCAGTCTGCCCCGAGGAGTCCGGCGCGGGTGTCGTCGGTTTTGGGCTCTGGGCAGCGTTGCTGCCTTCCGTTTTCGTCGGCGTTCCCACGGCACCGCCAGTCATTGGTGCAGCAAGTGTTTGGGCTGAGGGAGCCGGCGCGGCTTTCGCCGCAGCTGCAGCAGCCTTCTTGGCCGCGGCTTCTTCTTCAGCTTTCTTCAACTTCTCCCTCGCCGCATCAATCTCGTGGGGCGTCATGATGCTGTAGTTATAAATGAGGTTCTTACGATCGAACTCGGAAAACTCATAAACATCCGTCATCACGATGCACTCCGTAGGGCAAGGATAGACGCAAAGGGCACAGTAACAACACTTGGCGATATCGATGTCGAATACTGATACATGGAGTCGTTTCTTGTGCCCCGTCGATGTTGTCCCTAGATCCTGATCGGGCGTAGATTTAACGATTTCTATGGTGATGCAGTCAACAGGACATGCCATCGCGCACTGATCGCATCCTATGCAGTCATCGATATTCACATAGAGTCGATTGCGTGCTCGATCCGGCAGCTTCATTTTCACATCAGGATACTGCACGGTAACCGCCGGCACAAAGAGGTGCTTGAACGTAATCTTCATGCCAATGGCAACTGTCGACAGCGCAAGCCAAATATTGTGGAAATAACCTTTAACAGCACTCATAAACTTTTGATCAGGAGATCGTCAAACTCACAAGACCAGGATAAGGCCAACGCCGAAAATACAGGCGAACATGAACGGCGTGAGGACTTTCCACGATGTGTACATCAGTTGGTCGACTCGCAATCGAGGCAGTGTCCAACGTATCCAAATCTGCAGGAACACCAGGACCATGCCCTTCCCGATGAACCAGAACAGTCCCCACACCGGTCCAGACAAGAACGATCCGAACGGGCTTGACCATCCGCCGAGAAACAGTGCAACAGCTACACCGGAAACCAGAAACATGTTGGCGTATTCGGCGAGATAGAACATTGCAAACCGCATTCCGCTGTATTCTGTGTTGAATCCCTGCACAAGCTCCGACTCCGCCTCCGGCAGGTCAAATGGCGTTCTATTCACTTCCGCGAGCGATGCGATAAAGAGAATCAAGAACGTTACAAGAGTGAAGGGAATCAACAAAAGCTTTTGAGTTAAGGGGAGCGGCCCGCCAAAGATCAGCCAATTGTGAATCCCTCCCTCCTGAAACTTCGTCACTTCCTGGAGGTTCAGTGATCCGGTGATCATCACAGCAATGAGGATTGCGAGGGCCGTCGGAATTTCGTAGCTAACCATCTGGGCAGCCGAGCGCATCGCGCCGAAGATCGACCACTTGTTGTTTGACGCCCATCCTCCCATCAGGATTCCAACCACAACGAGCGAGGAAACGGCAACAACGAAGAATGCACCAAGATCTATATTACTGCCGATGTAGATGCTGCTGAACGGAATAGCCGAGAACGCTGCGTATGTTCCCATAAAGACGACGTACGGGGCGAGAATGAAGAGCTTCTTATCCGCCGCCGAGCTTATCGTGTCTTCCTTCTGCAGAAGCTTTAAGATGTCGGCGAAGGGCTGGAGCGTACCGTGCCAGCCAGTCCTCATGTAGGCAAGCCGGTCCTGCATGTGGGCAGCGACCTTCATCTCCATATACAACGTCACGAGAGCGTAGAGAAGTATGAAGACGACGGGCAGCGCGCTCCACACCAAGGCAACGAGAACCGATCCCCACACACCTAAGTTATCCAGTGCGTCCATAGCAATCGAATCACGAAATGAAGACACAAGAAGTGAACAACGATGGATTCATCGGCCTCAGCGGTCAACCTCCCCAAGTACGATGTCCACACTTCCGGCGATCAGCACAAGGTCGGCAAGCATCCCGCCGCGCGAAATCTCTGGCAGCACGCTCAAGTTAACAAACGCCGGTGAGCGGGCCTTAACGCGAAATGGACTAGCAGATCCGTCGCTCATAACATAGTAGCCAAGTTCGCCGCGAGGCGTTTCGGTGCGGGCATAGATCTCGCCAACCTCGGGGCGGATCTTCTTGGGGATCGCTGCTTGAACGTTTCCCGCCGGTATGCCTTCAAGAGCCTGTTCAATGATTTTCACACTCTGCTCCATTTCCCGCATGCGGACGATATGCCTGTCCCACGTGTCGCCAACGGTCCCCATTTCCCCTTTTCCAACCTGCGGCTCCCACTCAAAACGATTATAGATAGAGTAGGGATCGTCCCGACGCAGGTCCCAGTTAACCCCCGAGGCCCTCAACATCGGGCCGCTGCACGCATAGTTGATGGCGACATCTTTGGGCAGCACGCCGACGTTTGCACACCTCTTGACGAAGATCTCGTTATACGTGAGCAGGTCATTGAACTGTTTGATCCTCGGCTTGAAATACACACAGAACTCCTTGCACTTGTCCACGAACTGTTCCGGCAGATCGTGAGAAAGACCGCCAACCCAGATATAATTATACAGCAGGCGCGCACCGCACGTCATTTCAAACAGGTCAAGGATATGCTCTCGGTCATGGAAGGCGTAGAGGAACGGAGTAAACGCACCGGCATCGATCCCGAACGTTCCGACCGCAATGAGATGGCTGGCAATACGCTGCAGCTCAGCCATAATGACGCGGATGTATTCGACCCGTTCCGGCACCTCAAGCTTCAGCATTCGCTCCACGGCCACGGCGTACCCGTGTTCCATGTTCATCGCTGCGACGTAGTCCATCCGGTCGGCATATGGAATGACCTGCTGGTAGTTGCTCATGTGCTCCGCATGCTTCTCAAAACAGCGATGTAAGTAGCCAATATGCGGGATGACATCGACGATGATTTCACCATCAACGACGATTTCGAGGCGCAGCACGCCGTGCGTGGACGGATGCTGTGGACCCATGTTGATGATCATTTCGTCGGTGCGGAGAGTCTTACCACTGGAGGTCTTGATTTCGCCGGGCCGGGTAACGTAGCGAGTTGGGAGTGTTTTCGATTCGATCATGCGGGTGCTTCATTTCAACGTCAGTACGGGACTTTCATCCCATTGTAGAATTCAGGCACCTTGTAGTCTTTTCGCAGCGGATGGCCCTCCCAGTCATACGGAAGAAGAATGCGCCGCAGGTCAGGATGCTCATCAAACATAATGCCCACGAGATCGTAGGCCTCTCGCTCGTGCCAGTTCGCGGTTCCCCAGACAGCGCTGACTGACTGCACATGAGGATTCTCTTTTGTGCACTGCGCTTTCAGGACAATCTTGTGCCGGTGAACCATTGACGACAGATGGTACACGGCGCCCAGCCTGCCATCATTGTAGTCCACACCGCTCAGACACATCAGAAAATCAAACTGCATCGCCGGATCATCGCGCAGAAAGAAGGCAATATCTTTTATCCTGTTCGGCGCAATGAGAATCCACGGCTGTAACGCGTCCAGCTTCGCTTCAAGAAGGGCATCACCGAATTTCGCTTTCAGGCTGTTGTAGATTTCTTCAGCTGTCATGGTTCTACCTTCGCT
>JBBTCR010000111.1:0-1395 GCA_038043105.1 Bacteroidota bacterium | reverse complement strand
GAGGCGTTCGAGCGTCGTGAATCCTTTTTCGCCAAACAGTTGCTTGAGCCCGAGCTGCTTCGCATATTTCCTATCGTTCCACGGCAGCTTCTTGAATGCTGCTCGCTCGGCTCTTGTGAGAGGGCGGACGTCATCGTAGAAACCGGGGATGGTGATTCTGCCGTTCTTGTCGTGCAGCGATGCGATCATTTCTGTGAGGGCCTGAATGGGGTTATGCAGCGAACCTCCAAACGATCCCGAGTGCAAGTCTGTGTTGGGCCCGGTGACCTCGACCTCCATGTACGCCAATCCGCGGAGACTATAGCACACGGATGGAACACCCTTTGCGAACATCGAGGAATCCGAGATGAGAACTAGATCAGCTTTCAGAAGATCTTTGTGTTCTTTCACGAAATTGTCGAGGTGCTCGCTTCCAATCTCCTCTTCTCCCTCGATGATCACTTTGAGGTTCACCGGCAAGCTTCCGACATTCTTCATGTATGCTTCGATGCTTTTGAAGTGGATGAACACCTGCCCTTTGTCATCTGCAGCCCCGCGCGCGTAGAGGTTGTCGCCACGGATCGTCGCCTCAAACGGCGCAGAGGTCCACAGATCAATGGGATCGACGGGTTGAACATCATAATGACCGTACAAGAGGACGGTCGGTTTGCCGGGTGCGCCGAGCCATTCACCGTACACGACGGGATGGCCCGCCGTTTCCATGATCTGGACATTCTGCATGCCGATTGTTCGCATATGGGTCGCAACCCAATCAGCACATTGGCGAATATCGGCGTTGTGAGCGCTCTGCGAGCTGATGCTCGGTATCGCAAGGAACTCCCTCAGCTCGCTCAGGTATCGCTCCTTGTTCGAATCGATGTAAGAAAGAACCTGTTGCATGGAATGATTCCTTTTGTGTGATTGACTGACTTTCTCTTCTCCAACCAGACGGAACGCTTCGATAACCGAGTTAATATATTTATCGACCTCGCGAAAGGCAAGAAGTATTGCGACCATCTCTTGCAGTATTCCCAAGAATAAGACACATCTTGGGCGATTTCATTTTCTTGCTTGTGGTATAACAATTGTCCAAATTCTCTGAAAATGGGACAATCCTGTTAGAAGTGATCGACCTTCGTCCCATACTCTTCGGCTGACTCATCAAGTTCCTTATCTTTCTTCAATGTAATTACTCAGCGTGAAGAATTTTGACTTGGACGATGGCAAGCCCATGAGGCTGTCCATAAAGTCATTCTGAGTCCCGCCGCTTCCCAAGCGGGCCGAAGAATCTGATCAAAAAGGCAGATTCTTCAGTCGCTTCGCTCCTTCAGAATGACGTTTTGCTTCTTTTTGGTCAGCCCCATTGCTCCATCAAGAGGAACAAAAATCGTTTCACGCTTGATTCTCAAAGAGGCT
>JBBTCR010000110.1:0-1073 GCA_038043105.1 Bacteroidota bacterium | reverse complement strand
TGAATCGCCGGAACGGAAGAACTTCATCCGTGATATCATCGACGATGATTTGAGAACGAACAAGTTCGGAGGCAGGGTCCATACGCGATTCCCGCCGGAACCGAATGGGTACCTACACATCGGTCATGCAAAGTCCATCTGCCTCAATTTCGGACTTGCGCGGGACTACAACGGGTTCTGCAACCTCCGGTACGACGACACAAACCCGACCAAAGAGGAGGTCGAGTACGTCGAATCGATCAAGCGCGATGTCCGCTGGCTCGGTTTCGATTGGGAAGACAGGGAATACTACGCGTCGGATTACTTTGAGCAGCTCTACGAGTACGCCGTCCAGTTGATCAAGAAGGGGAAGGCATACGTCTGCGACTTGAGCGCCGATGAGATTCGGGAGTTCAGAGGCACGTTGACCGAGCCGGGTAAAGACAGCCCCTACCGGAACCGAACTGTCGAAGAGAATCTGGATCTCTTCCAGCGCATGCGCAGCGGGGAGTTCCCGGACGGTTCCCGGACGCTGCGAGGAAAGATCGAGATGGCATCGCCGAACCTCAACATGCGCGATCCCGTCATGTACCGCATTCTGCACGCGTCGCACCACCGCACGGGCGACACGTGGTGCATCTATCCGATGTACGACTGGGCGCACGGCCAGTGCGATTCGATCGAGCGAATAACGCATTCGATCTGCACGCTCGAGTTTGCCGATCATCGTCCGCTGTATGATTGGTTTCTCGATGAGCTTGGAATCTATCATCCGCAGCAGATCGAGTTTGCGCGGCTGAACCTGACGTACACCGTGATGAGCAAACGGAAGCTTTTGCAGCTCGTCGAGGAGGGCTACGTTAACGGCTGGGATGACCCGCGCATGCCGACCATCTCGGGTCTGCGCCGCCGTGGATACACATCGGAGTCTCTTCGCTTGTTTGCAGACCGCATCGGGATGGCCAGAAGCGAGAGCACCTCGGATGTGGCGTCACTTGAGGATTGTTTGCGAGACGATCTGAACAAACGCGCACCCCGGGTGATGGCAGTTTTGCGTCCGCTCAAGCTGGTCATCGAGAACTATCCCGACGGAG
>JBBTCR010000109.1:0-1436 GCA_038043105.1 Bacteroidota bacterium | reverse complement strand
CTCGTAACCGAACCTTTCGGTCATCTTGTCGCTCACGAAGATAGGGGTATATTTATTCTCCGAATCCTCGGCCCCGGGAATCCTGCACGCGTAAATGATCGCGGGACTGGCCGCGAGAATGCTCGTAAACCTGGTTCGGACCTCGGAGATCTGCTCCTGCATCCTCAGGGACTCGTTCTGCCTCCGCTCCAGCTCCTCCGCCATTTTGTCGAATGTCCCACTCAAATATCCGAGTTCGCCAAGAGTCGGCGACAACCCCGTACGGGCTGTGAGGTCCCCGCCGGCCAGGCGTTTCGATGCGTCCGTAAGGATACCCACGGGGCGGATGATCAGAGCATTTCCTCCGAACCACATGATTGCCAGGAAAAGCACCCCAACCATGGAAAGGACAGCAAGGTTCATGGCAAGCAGGCGGTTGACCTCGGCAAAAAGCGCCTTGGTCGGAATACCGAGGAGTGCATACCCTCCTTCCTTATTGAGCGGACCGCGGAAGGGGGAAAACAGATTCAGCCGCTCCACCCCGTCCGCCCCCACCGCCTGGAACGTCCCTTTTTTCTCCTTCGAGATTCTCTCGAAAAAAGACCTCTCCAGAGGATGCCCTCTCCCGAACAGTTGCGAAGCCGGGTAGCTGGTCAGGACAGCACCGTTTTGGTCGAGTGTCACATAGGTGGAGTTCGGGGGTGCCTGAACGACGATCCCGTGCTCGATCTTCGAGACATAAGAAAGGTTCAGGGCGGCGAAGACCACCGCGGCCACCTTCCCCTTCTCTTCGATGACCGGATACCCGAAGTTGATCGTGGGCTTCCCGACGATCCGCCCCACCTGGTACTGGCCGATGGAGAACGACTTGTTCTTAAGTGCGTCTTGGAAGTACGGCCGGTCGGAAAAATTCAACGGTGCTTTTAGAGGGACAGCGCTGGAAATCGCTTGACCGTCAGGCCGGATAACTCCGAAATTCACGTACTCGGGACTGTTCCTCAGGAGCCGGGCGAGAAATTCGTTCGCATGATTTCCGCCCTTGCGGACTATCGGCACTTCCGCCAGCGTTGCAAGAATCCGATGGGTTTCTCGAATGACCTCCTCTTCGTGGAGAATCGCGAAATCGAGGATCTTTACCATCCTCTCCTTGGCTACCGCAACTTCCAATCTCCTCTGATACCAAGAGTTGAAGACCGTCAACAGGACGACAGGAAGGAAGGCCAATACTCCCAGGAGGATCAACTTGGACCGAATGCTGGAGGGAAAGAGATTTCTCATCCAAACCTCCCGGCGGTGGTCTCTCTGTTTCCAAATCTTATAAATATCAGATCGAGCGAGAAAGGGGAAACGGCCCACTTTTTTTCCGCGAGCCACATTTGAGCCAAATGGATTATGACATGCCCCTTGAATTACAGTATCGCCATTGATACTATGTCCCAACGGGAGCAAAGCTTACG
>JBBTCR010000108.1:0-2217 GCA_038043105.1 Bacteroidota bacterium | reverse complement strand
CTGAAGAACGTCGATCGTCGCAAGGTGCCGACGACGACCATTCATTCGCTCCGGATCAACATCGACCCGTTCTCGCAAAACGATCGGCTCGAACTGGCGTAATAGCCGCTCCGGCGGGTTGATGGACGACAAGGTCCTCGCAGTCTTGATCGGTGTCATCACCCGTGTTACTGCAACGGGGGCATCGGCGCTGTTTTCGAGGACTGTCTCGTGATCGAATCTTTTGTGACCAAGATACCCGCCGTATTGTTTCCTCGCTCGGGCAAAGTCTTCTATGCCGGTCGAAATGCGTTCTCTAAGCCATCACCTCTCTATGTGCTGGGCGTAAATCCGGGCGGCGATCCCGCGCAAGCCAAGTCAGAGACCGTGGAGAGCCACACAAATCGTGTTTTGCGCTGCTTTCAGGATGACTGGTCTGCCTATCGCGATGAGAGTTGGAAGGGGCATGCGCCAGGCACCCATGGAATGGCGCCACGGATACTTCACCTTTGCGATCGGCTCGGAATGAGTCCTGGGCGCCTACCGTCAAGTAACTTGGTGTTTGCACGATCACGTCGTGAAGGCGACATGTGCCAAGAAATGCAGGTTCTTGCAGATCTATGTTGGCCCTTCCATGAGTTGGTAATTCAAAAACTACAGCCGAAGGTGATTCTCTGCCTTGGTAAGACTGCGGGCCATTATGTCCGTAAGAAGTTAGGCGCCAATACACTGCATTCGCAGTTCATTGAAGCGAATCGCCGGAAATGGCGTAGCCAAGTCTTCTCTGGTCAACACGGGCCACGCGTGATAGTGGCGACACACCCAAGCATTGCCGATTGGTGTGCAACAGCAACAGACCCGACCTCGCTCATCAGAGCCGTGCTCCAATGATGCCTAAAGCGGCACCTTAATCAGCCAGCAGTGCCCAGATTTGCCCTGGTCGGGGAGCCGCCCAGGGATCGAACATTACTTGACCATTAGAACCTCGCGCCAGCGCCCAATTTCACCCCACCGGGCGCGCCGGTATCATCAAGGGCTTAGGGGATCTCGGGCTCTTGTCATTTCTGGCGCTGTGACGGATTCGTGGTATTCCGCTGGTTCCTCGATTCTAGACGCGGTTACGTAATTTGTACGGAGACGTTGCATATCATCGAATTTTGGCCTAAACTCTGCCGTAATTCTTCCGTACAGGACTCATCATGCCCATCGTCGCCGAAGCTCACGAACGCATTGATTTGCGCACATCACCAGAAATCAAAGAGTTGATTGTCCGGGCCGCCTCGACTGCCGGGATGTCGGTCAGCGCGTTCCTGTTGGGAACAGCTCAGGAGCGGGCCAAGCAAATTCTTGCTGAACGGGAGATGATTACTCTTACCTCCCGTGACTGGAACGCTTTTGCGAAGGCTTTGGACAACGCAGACAAGCCCAAGCCGAAGCTGTCCGCCGCGATGAAGCGTCACCGCGAATGGCAACAAGGCAAGCGTTGACGTCGGTTTTTTCCACCAGCATCGAACCGCTGGCGAAGAAGCATGACCGTGGCGCGTTTTCATGTGGAGTCGCGGAACTCGATGAATACTTGCGTCGCTTCGCCCGCCAGCATGCCGATGCGAACGTGAGTCGTACCTACGTTGCGGCCGACGGAGTGGCAATTCATGGCTTCTATAGCTTGGCCATGTCGGGTATTCGAAAAGAGAACTTGCCGGCAAAGCATGCAAGCCGATTCCCGAATTTTCCACTACCTGTCGCTCGTCTGGCTCGCTTGGCGGTTGATTCGCGTCAACAGCGGCAAGGGCTGGGTGGCTTGCTCCTGGCCGACGCTTTACAGCGCTGCTTGCGGCTTTCTGCCGAAATTGGAATGATCGGCGTGATTGTGGAGGCCAAGGATGAACATGCGCGAGGGTGGTACGAACGCTATGAATTCGAGCGCTTGCCCGATTCGCCATTGACGCTGTGGCTGCCGATTGTGGCGATTGAGCGATTGTAAGTGCCAGTTCACGCAGATATGCCGCAGATCATGCCAGCGGACGCCCAAGATTTCTGCGCGCTCTAGCGCCAAATACCAAGTTTTCTCCGAAGTTTGTGTCACTCGCCTGCCTTTGCGAGCAGCAGAATTTTGATCACGGCCGCAGGCGACATAAAGCAAAATCCCTGATAAAATATAACGTTAAGCTTTTCTCGACCTCAATTTTGGAGATTTGCATGGCTTTGGAACGAACTCTGTCCATCATCAAGCCCGAC
>JBBTCR010000107.1:0-1471 GCA_038043105.1 Bacteroidota bacterium | reverse complement strand
CCATGGAGATCGATTCGCAGGCGGAATTTGAGGCTTTGAAAAGGCAATACGCGGGAGACATTGAGAAATTCCTGGAATCGGTGTCGAGTCAGTTTGATTTGACCTTCGACCGCGAGGTTCTGGAGAGGATTCTGGATCTCTCCCCTCCCGGCCTGGACGAGGTGATGGCCCTGACCCGCGTCATGGCGCTGCTCGCCTCGGACCGCTACGACGTTCTGGTTCTCGACTCCGCCGCCACGGGTCACCTGATTCGCCTGCTCGAGCTGCCCGAAATCCTTGACCAGTGGCTCAAGGTTTTCTTCGACCTCTTCTTGAAATACCAGCAGGTCTTTCGCCTGACCCAGTTCTCGCAGGAACTGGTGACGATGTCGAAGAACCTCAAGAGACTAAGAGAACTGTTGAGGAATCCGGCCAGGGCCGCCCTCTATGCGGTCAGCATTCCCACGGATATGGCCTTGGAGGAAACGCGGGATTTGGTGGCCGCCTGCGAACGCTTGCGCATTCAGGTGCCCGGACTGTTTCTCAACCTCGTCACGCCCCCCAGTGATTGCGAGTTGTGTTCCGCCTTGTATCGCAGGGAATCCCTGGTCCAAAAGAAGTTTCAACAGAGCCTTTCGGGGAAGGACGTCACCGTGGTTTATCGCTGCGGAGACATGCGAGGCCTTCGCCGGCTGGGAGAACTGGGGAAGGCCCTTTACCAAGGCGCCCGCGCAGAATCGAGTGTCTATGTCTGTTGAAAGCAACACGGGACACCAGCCACCCCGGGTTTCAGAACTCGCGCTGGATGACACCGAGCGGATCTCTTTGTGCGAGGTGCTCGATCGGGTGCTGAACAAGGGGGTTGTGGTGGCCGGGGATGTAACGATCTCGGTCGCCGATATCGACCTCATTTACCTCGGACTGCGAATCGTGCTCACGTCCATGGAGACGGCGCGCCAAAGCCTTGGCCGAGCGCCAGTGAGGTTGGGCGCAGGCATGGGCATTGGAAAGGAGAAGGCGAATGGATTCACCGGAGCTGGCGCGGGTCGAGTCCGTAGCCCTGAGTGACTTCGCTCGGGTGATGAAAGCCGACCCCTCACCTCGCGCTCGACCGTCCAAAGGTCGGCAAGGGCCGATCGCCCGCTTGAACCTCACGGGGGACGATACCAAGAACGGGCTCGGACAACTGGTGCTGACTCTGGTCAAGCTCCTGCACGAATTACTGGAGCGCCAGGCCATCCGCCGCATCGAGGCCGGCTCCCTAACTGACCCGCAGATTGAAAGGCTCGGATTGACGCTGATGAGGCAAGCTCAGGAAATTGAACGTCTCCGAAATGAATTTGGCCTGGAAGAAGACGATCTCAACTTGGATCTCGGCCCGCTCGGAAAGCTTCTATAAAAGGAGATCTCATGGCGCAGCAACGCAGGATGTTACACGCGGTGGAAAGTTCAAACTTGGCGGAGGTGCTGGAGCGCGTTTTAGACAAAGGGA
>JBBTCR010000106.1:0-4802 GCA_038043105.1 Bacteroidota bacterium | reverse complement strand
CACGGTTGCGCTCGCCGGCACGAAGACATCAACCCGCGATCCAAACTTGATCATGCCGAATCGCTCGCCGGCCTTGACCTCATCTCCCGGCTTCAGCGTGCAGACGATCCTCCGAGCGACAAATCCCGCAATTTGTTTGAAGAGAACCTTTCCGTGCGAGTTTTCAATGCCTATAATCATTTGTTCGTTCTTTTCCGACGCCTTGTCCTCAAAAGCAGCGAAATACTCCCCTTTCACGTATCGCGTGTGCTTGACATTGCCTGAAACTGGATTCCGGTTGACGTGGACGTTCAATGGGGACATGAAAATACTGATCTGGGTAGCCTCCGATTGCAGGAATTCCGTTTCTTTGGCCGTCCGGACAGCGATCACTTTTCCGTCCGCCGGAGCAACTACCAGATTCTCCCCGGCTGGGGTGGAACGATCCGGGTCTCGGAAGAAGTTCGCCGTAAACGCGAGCATAACTAAAGAAAGAACAACGATGCCATACCTTAGAATCTTGGGCTCGACGAGAAAAACCGCAACGAGGATCGCCACAATGCAGATTGCCGCGGCCGTAAAGAACACATCGTAGCCGTACTTTGTAATCATCGCCTTACAGACTGTCAGCCTTGAACAAATCACCTATCTTCCAGCTTACCACGCTCAAGATCGACCCTTCTCCTTCCACAGAATTCGCGAACACCGTCTTTCGTTTCGGCCCGAACGGCGGGATTTTTTGCGTGTTCATGGAGAGGTGCTTCCAGGAGGTCGAGATAAAAGGGCTTGGGATGCGCTTGGCCTCGAAGTGCCACGAAGGGGAGGCTGGATCGTCGATATTGGAGGAAACAAGGCTCGGAGTCAAGTTGCTTCTACGCTTTTTCCCTTGGGTTGCGTTCTCCTTAGAGTTCTCAGAACATGAAAGTCGGAGCGATGCGTTTTAAAGAACTCCACGCGCCCTTGGAATGTCAATCCTTCCGCCTCTTGGGAAATCGCCAGTCACGCAACAGAATTCCTTAGTTGCCTCAAGAGTGGTGAAAGACAGCAAAAAATCTAGAAAAGTATACCGAAAAATGGTTCTAAAGTCAAGGTAACCTGGCGAGGCTTGGTCAAGTGCGCGAACGGTTCAGAGCACGGAATGAGAATGCAGTATGCCAAGAGCAGAGAGCAGTGCTCGAGTGATGCAGTCGGGATTTGGAGGTTTAATCTTGTGTGAGAAGATGGTCACGGAAATTTCTGATTGGAAAAGAATTTTCTTTTTGCTACATTTGCTTGCGATGCGATTGCCCGGTGGTGTAATTGGCAACACGTCTGACTCTGGATCAGAAGACTCCAGGTTCGACTCCTGGCCGGGCAGCAGGACAATTGTCGATTTCAAATTGTCAATTGACAATTTGCTTGGCCCTATCGTCTAACGGTTTAGGACGTGGCCCTCTCAAGGCCAAAATACGGGTTCGATCCCCGTTAGGGCTACTCCCAAAATGGCCCACGAGCGTTTTTTCGCGAGTGGCTGCCATTTTGAGGATCCGCCGAAGTCCCCGAAGGGGACGTAGGCGGATGGCCAGTGTGGAAATACGGGTTCTCCGCCTTCGGCACACAACGCCTTCGGCGGACAGGGATTCCCGTTAGGGCTACGAGTTGGTCAATTGGTGAATAGTGACTGGTGAGTGAACCGATGGTTGTCACCAATTGGCAAATCACCAATTTCCGCCAGTCCGAAGGACCCCTTCGGGGAGGCGGATGAGCCTTTGGCTCAAACCATTCACCAATTAACTAATGGAGCCGGCTGAGAGGTCGGCTTTTGTGTTTTTCTGTAAGGAAGTATCCGAAGAGGCCGGCAGGATTCTCAGCCTCATTCGCCTGATTTGTATCTCGGAAGTTGGCGTAATCCTTCATCAAGAATGGCGGAATCGATTTCTGCGAGGATGATATCAGAGGCCGGGATGGTGAAGATTTCTCCGGAAGAATCCACGGCCGGCCAGAACAGAGTGAACTGTGATGGTTCGCCATCAAGGGCCGTTACGAACCATGAAGCGTCAGAGGGTTCGTGGACATGCACAAAAAGCGGCGACGGCTTGTTCTGCACATATACTTTCATGTGAAACGGCAACGGACGGTTCGTTCGGATCGGTCGCGCTCGCGTCGCCCACTCAACGAGTTTCACTTCCCGTCCGCGAACGATCACGGTTGTGACACGATCGGATGTTTCAAAGACGATGAAGTCTTTCACGTGCTCTTTCGCTGCCAATTCCTCAAAATATCTGTCGATCCTCTTCTTTTCCGCCGCCGTCACTTCGTAGAAAAACATTCCTTCAATACCCTGCATACGGATCTTGATTGTTTTGGCCGTCGAACGTCTCTTGGTTTCCGTTAGCCTCATATCTTCCTCTTCGTCAATTCAACCCTTGCTGATTCCAAAGGTTACGACGTGTTTCCTCTGCGGGTCCGAGAATCACAACATAATCACACCTTCAACCTGGTCCCTTTCTGTTGTTCCACCTCCCGGACAATCCGCAACACACCGTAGCTGAAACGCCCGCCCAGCATCTCGAACACGCCTGTGATATTTCCATATCCTAATTTTCCGTATGCGGTGCTGATTTCTCGCCGCTCGTCCGCGGTGACAAGACGGTCCAGATCTATTTCCTCACCCGCGTTCACTGCCGCCAACAGGTGTGTGTAGATCGTGCTAACCTGGAGGTTGCGCACCCCCGCGATCGTTTCGACAGATTTCCCCGACCTAAAGAGGTTCAGCGTTTCCCGCGTTGTCTCATTTACCCCGTGAGATAGGCGAAGCCGTTCTCTCACGGGGTGAATCCACTTGTTGAGTGGCATGTTTTGTATGCCACGAAATCCCGGCGTTGTTTGGCGGGACTCCACTGTCGTAAACTCCCTCCGGGGATTGGTCCGCAGGTACCCGGCAATTTCACTGATGAACATCCTGCCGAAGTCCTTCAGCTTCTTCTGACCGACGCCGCTGATACGCATGAACGCGGCGTCAGTGCTTGGGTACTCACGGGCCATTTGCCGCAACGCAACATCGGAGAAGACGATGAAGGCCGGGACATCACGCTCATCCGCCAGCCGCTTGCGCAACACCCTGAGGCGCTCAAAGAGCATCGTGTCGTATTCGTGTTCGCTTTCACGCACCTTTAACGCCTCTTCCAATTTCACGGGCTTCGCCAGCATAACGGTCTTTCGTCGCTTCAACGCTTCCAGACCGGCCGGTGTTATCTCTACGACCGCAAAACCGTCGTCACTGCGTTGTTTCAACAGGCGGAGGCGCATCAACTCCCGCCCGATTCCCATCCACTGCTCGCGACTGCGCTCCTTGCCGATCCCGTACGTCGACAGTTCCGTATGCTTCCATCGACGAATCTTTTCCGTGTCGCCGCCGGTCAGCACTTCAACGGCGTACCGCAAACCAACGCTGAAACCGCTCTTCTTCCTGATGCGATAGATGCAGGAGAGGAGCTTCTGCGCGTCGATTGTCCCATCGTACATCTCCCGTGGAAGCAGACAATTGTCGCATCCATCGCAACTCGGATCCAGGTACTGTTCTCCGAAATACTCCAGCAACAGGAGCCGGCGGCATTCACTACTCTCGGCATAATGCACCATCTGCTCCAGTTGTGCCTTTGCGATGCGACGCTCGTGCTCATCCTCCTTCTCCTTGATGAAATGCAACTGCTTCACCACATCGCCGCCGCTGAACAACAGCAGGCACTCTGATGGCAGTCCATCGCGCCCCGCACGCCCCGTCTCCTGATAGTAGCCTTCGATGTTCTTCGGCAGATCATAATGCACCACGAAGCGGACGTTTGACTTGTTGATACCCATGCCGAACGCGATCGTCGCGCACATGAGGCGGATTTCATCACGCAGGAAGAGCTCCTGATTTCGAGCCCTGTCGGCTGTGTCCATACCCGCATGATATGGCGCGGCGGAGATACCGTCAATGGTCAACTTCTCGGAAAGGGCTTCTGTGGTTTTTCTACTTTGGCAGTACACAATGCCGCTCTCCTTTGCGCGCGGGCGGAGGAAGGCTAACAACTGTCGGTACGGATCGACTTTGGGAAGGACCTTGTAGCTCAGGTTGGGCCGATTGAAGCTTGCGACGTAGCTCCGTGCGTTCCGAAGCTGCAAATGCTTGTGAATGTCTGCCCGGACTCGAGCCGTTGCGGTTGCAGTCAACGCCATGAACGGAACATCGGGCATCAACTTCCGCAGCTCTACAAGCTGGCGGTACTCAGGCCGAAAATCATGTCCCCACTCGCTGATGCAATGGGCCTCATCGACGGCGATCAGATTAACACTCCAGCTTGTGATGTCATTCAGAAAGCTGGAAAGCACAGCGCGCTCCGGGGCAACGTAGAGCAATCGATGCTTGCCATTGTGCAGATCGCGAATCCTCTGCCGTGATTCTTCGGGTGCGAGAGAAGAATTAAGAAACGTAGCAGCGATGCCGCTCGCTTGCAGTGCATCCACCTGGTCCTTCATCAAGGAAATGAGAGGGGAGATCACCAGGTTGAGTCCGGGACGAACCAGAGCAGGGAGTTGAAAGCACAACGATTTGCCGCCGCCCGTCGGTAGAAGCGCAAAGACATCCTTGCCTGCAAGTGAGTCGCGAATGATCTCCTCCTGCAGCGGACGGAAGGATGGGAATCCGAAGTATTGTTTGAGAAGCGGAAGTAATGATTGTTGCGGTAGATTCACGGTATGAGCAGATTGTGGCTCAACACCGCAAGCGATCTTACTGTAGATGAAGGGGCTGTTCGCGGTGCCTCGGATTTGCGATCCAAACGTAGCCTGCAATACTGTAA
>JBBTCR010000105.1:0-8348 GCA_038043105.1 Bacteroidota bacterium | reverse complement strand
GCTACCTCGGCCGATCTTTGCGAGACTGTTCAGGATGATCTTCTGGGAGTATTGCAGCGTGACGGCTTGAGCATAACCAACAACAGTAGTTGCCGCGTTTGCGTCCATACCGTCGACGAGCATTTGGACAGCAGCTCGTTCGTTCGCGAGGAGGCGCGAGGAGAAATCCGCCGGCACAACGATGACGATCCGAACATGCCCATCATCAATCAATCGGGTCGCCTCTTCCGACGTGTTCAGATCCTGCACATGGTCAAAATAGCCCGAAGTGATGAACGCGTTAATGAATTCTCTCGACCGAGCGCTCTTCTCCTGATCGACAACGGCAGCTTTGATGTGCGTGACATCGAAATTCAGAGCATACCCGTTCAAGAGGAGCAGAGCTGCCGGCACGACGGTCAAGACTGCAAGAACGCGCTTATCTCGCCTGATATGCCTGAATTCTTTCTTGATGATTGTCAGTAACCGCCGGATCATCGCAGGGCCTTTCACGCTGCCTTCCTTGCCTCCTGGTCGAGCAGGTAGATGAAGACATCCTCGAGCGAAGGCACGATTTTCTCGACCGCAAAGACGTGAATGTCGTTGTCCTTCAGCAGACGCCTCATCTCCGTCCGAGCCGTGCGTTCATCTCGAACGCTGACGTGGAGATGCGTCCCAAACACCGATGTTTCAATCGCCCACGGTTCCTTCTCCATCAACGACATCGCCTCGATCACATTCGAGCATTGGACCTCGAGAATTGGCGCCCTGATGTGATCCCTCTTCAGCTCTTTCGGACTCCCGGCGGCGATGATTTTTCCGGCATTGATGAGCATGATGTCGTTGCAGTACTCCGCTTCCTCCAAGTAATGCGTCGTCACCAACACGGTCACTCCCTCGGCGGAGAGGTCGTTGATCAGCTCCCAGAATTTTCTTCGCATCAATGGATCAACTCCGCTCGTCGGTTCGTCAAGGAAGACGATCCTCGGACGGTGAAGCACCGCGCACCCAAGTGCCAGACGCTGTTTCCAGCCGCCGGAGAGCGTTCCGGTGATGCTCTTCTCGCGTCCTCGAAGGTTTGCAATATCGAGGGCCCACCCTTTTCTTGTGGCGATCTCGCCGTTTGTCAGTCCATAGACCTTGCCGAAAAAGTTAATGTTCTCTTCGACGGTCAAGTCTTCGTAGAGAGAGAACCGCTGGGACATGTATCCAATATTCTCTTTGACCTTCTCCGGCTCCGTGTTGATATCATAGCCACCAACGCGTGCTGTCCCTTCCGTCGACTGCAGCAAGCCGCACAGCATCCGGATTGTTGTGGATTTTCCCGCCCCGTTCGCACCGAGGAAGCCGAAGATCTCGCCCTGCTTCACCTCAAAGCTGATATGGTCGACGGCACAAAACTTGCCAAAACACTTTGTCAGAAGCTCAACCTCTATTGCGTTCATCATCGTTAGATTTGTTGTTGCCGAATTTGGCCAATCTCGACCTTAATTTGCCTGTCCAATCGCTTTTTCCAGTCTGGCTTCAGCAAGCTCATACTCCACAAGAGCCTGAGTAAGTTGAAGCTTCGATTGCAGAAGTGCGACCTCCGCGTCCAAGAGCTCCGAGTTTGTGGTTAACCCTGCCTTGAACTTCTCAGCCGTCACACGATAGTTCTCATTCGCCTGTTCGACGCCGAGCTCCGAGAGATGAATTCTCTGCTTCGCCTGATTGAACGACAAATAGTACTGTGTGACCTCAAGCGTAATGCCGTCCCGTTGCATCGCAAGGGCATCCTTCGTTTGCTCGTACTGTGCTTGCGCAGCGTTCGTTTGGTGGAGGGACGTCAGATTGTTCCAGACATCAAACTGAAGTGAAACGCCGATATCCCACGAGTCCTTGAACTCATCTTTTGCTGGAAAGATCCTCTGGTTTGGTCTAGCATAGTAATAGCTGCCCGTCAAGTACACCTGCGGTAACCAACCCCCTTTCGCCGCTGTGATGCCGGCGTCCGATGCCTTGAGCCGCCACTCCATACCCCGGACCTCCGGGCGCTGCGCGAACGCTGCTGCGACGAGCTTGTCGACTTCTGGTAAGTCTTTCGTTGTTGGCGTCAGCGGCGAGGTGAGAGTAACCTGCGTCTCAAGAGGAAGACCAACGGTCGAGTTGAACGCAAGCATCGCAATCTGTTCGTTATTGCTTGCATCACTTTGCAGGATTTTCGAATTCGAAAGCTGGACTCGGACCTTCAGCACATCATTTGTCGTTGCCATCCCCTGCTTCATGAGGTTTTCAACGTCATTGAGGTGAGCGGAGATCTGGTTGACGTTTTCGTCTGCAAGTCGCCTGACTTCTTTCGCGCGATAAAGACTCCAGTACGCAGCTTTGACGCTGTAAATCAATTCCGCTCTGTCCTTGGCGAGATCGAGCCGTGTTGCTTCAGCCTGGTATGATGCATTGTCCGATGCGGCCTGCAATTTCCAGCCCGTAAACAGCGGTTGCTGCAACGTTGCACGGGCATTGTAGGTATTCAGGACCACCGGAAACGTGACCACATTGCCGGGAATCGGGATCCGGAATTCAGGGACTGAGCTGAGCTTCTGAAAGGCGGCCTGCACCCGTACCGAAGGATAGAGCGTTGCCGCAACTTCACTCGCCTTGGCATCGGCATACGCCGCTTTCATCTGCGACGCGTGCAAAACCTTGCTGTACTCCAATCCGATCCGAATGCTCTCTTCGATCGTGAGAGCCCTCTGCTGCGCAGCGAGCTGTTGCACGAGCATAACGGAGATGGCAACAGCCATCACGTTCAAACGTTTGTTCATGGCTTCGGCGTAACCTCGCTTTCTTGTTGAGCTCTTCGTTGAGACAAGAGTGAGATAAAGACATTCTCCAATGAGGGAGAAATCGCTCTCCAGTCGAAAACCTCGATCGAGTTTGTCTTGAGCAGGGCCAAGACTTTCGTGATATCGCGGTCCTTGTTGCGGACGAGGACATTGAGGCGATCGCCAAATGCGTGGACTTCGCGAACCACGTCGAGAGGCTTCAGAAGAGTGAACGATTTACGAATTTCGGCACAGACGATTTCGACGGTCGTGCCTTTCACGGTTTCCTTCAAGTTCTGGGGCGTATCCGCCATGAGAATCTTGCCTTCATTCATCAACGCGACTCGTGAACAACGCTCGGCTTCGTCGAGATACGGCGTCGTCATCAGAATGGTAATGCCCTCCTTCAAAAGTCCCGAGAGGATTTTCCAGAAGTCTCGTCGAGAAACGGGATCAACACCAGCCGTCGGCTCGTCGAGAAAAATCACCTCCGGCGTGTGAATCAACGTGCATGCCAGGGCAAGCTTCTGTTTCATGCCACCGGACAGCTTCTCGGCCAGCCGGTCTCGAAATGCAGTCAAGCGGGTAAACTCCAAGAGCTCGTTCCGCAGCTGATCGTAATCTCGAACGTTATGGATTTCAGCAAAGAACTCGATGTTCTCATCAACGGAGAGATCACCGTACAGACTGAATTTCTGGGAGAGGTAACCAATTCTCTTCTTGACCTCCGCCGGCTGTTTTTGCACATCAAACCCACAAACCGAGAGAGTGCCTGACGTCGGCTGGACGATGCCGCAGAGCATTCGAATGGTGGTCGTCTTTCCGGCTCCGTCTGGTCCTACGAGCGCAAACATTTCTCCCCGCTTCACCTCAAGGGATATGCCGTCAACCGCGAGATGCTCGTCGAACCGTTTGGACACCGAATGTAGCTCGATTGCATTCATCGTCCCTGGCCTCGTTAGCGGATGTAAGCATCTGCGGGCATACCGGACTTGAGAATCCCCTCGGCGTTGTTGACCTCAAGCTTCACGCCAAACACCAACTTCGTTCGATCTTCTTTTGTTTGAACATTCTTCGGCGTGAATTCAGCCACAGGCGAGATGTAAATGACCTTACCGGGAAACGACTTGTCCGGGTACGTGTCGATGACGACATCCGCAGTACTTCCTAGTTGTACTTTGCCGAGCTCTCTTTCGCTGACATAGATCATCAAGTTCAGTTTTTCCAACCGCGCGATCGTGGCCACAACGGCACCAGCGCCCATCAACTCTCCCTCCTCCAGCGGCTTGTGGGTAATAGTGCCAGCCACGGGAGCTAGGATCGTCGCGTCGGAGAGCTGCTTATGCTGCAGATCAGCCGATGCCTTGGCCTGACTCAAACGAGCTTTCGCCGCGGAAAGATCTTCCGGCCTCGCGAACCGCTGGAGCTTTTGCAGGTTCTCTCTTGCGGAGTTGAGTTGTGCCCTAGCAATCGTGGAGCGGGACTCCGCCTCATCGAATTGCCGTCGCGTCACCGTGTTGCTCGCAAGCAGTTCTTTCATTCTTGCATAGTCATCACTCGCGATCTTGAACGATGCTTCCGCTTGGTGCAACCCCTCCTCCGCAACACGAACGTCCTCCGTGCGCGCTCCGTTCAGCAGCAAGCGGTACTGTGCCTCGGCCAGCTCAACGCCTGCTTGTGCATGTTTCCATTGCAGCTCAAGGGTCGAGCGATCAAGAGCTACAAGTGTATCACCAACACTCACGTGCTGCCCCTCCTGGAAAAAGATTCTTTGAACTTGTCCTGGGACCTTGGCACTGACTTTCACTTCAGTTGCTTCCAGTGTTCCGCTTGCCTCAATGGAACCCTTGTGATTATTGCCGCAACCCAGCCAAAGGAAGGTCAGGAGGAGTAGTGGAGCGAAACGAATGGTTTTCATAAGAGCCTTCGTGCGGGATATGGTATGTTAGATTGGTTTGTCAAAAAGATGAAATTCTTTTCTCGCATCGTCTGTGAGGGCTCCATCAAAAATGACTCGGAAAATGGTGCGAAACGCTTCTTCCGCAGAGAACGCATTCTGACTGAGCACTTCCGGATTGACAATTCCTTGGATAGCGCTTATCAGCATGTGGATCAACACCTGGTCATTGACGTCATCGCGGAAGATCTTTTCTGCGCGCGCTTGGCGTATCATGGTAGCAAGCTTGTCAAGGATTCGTTCCCTTCGAAAACGCTCCAATTCCTTCCAGAGCGCTGGAGTGAATCTCTGCATGTCACTGATGCTCGACTTGCTTATACGTCCGACGTATTTCGCCAACATCATCATCGCTTCCGCCAATTTCTCAGCGAAAGGCTTATCCGACGAAATGATTTGCTGCAAGTCTTGATCGACCATGCGCATATTCAGATGGACCGCAGCGCGCAGCAGCTCTTCCTTGCTGGGGTAGAACTTGTAGACCGTCTTCTTGCTTATGCCAAGTTCGACCGCGATTTCATCAAGCGTCACCTTGCTGAAACCCATCTGCAGGAACTTGTCCCGGGCGAGAAGCAGGATTCTATCACGCATTTCTAAATCGGTTGCCATTTCTTCTACCTGTGGAAACTTCAGTAGTATTTATGGTTTCCAAACTGTAGATGTTTCAATAATTACGAACACATCTATCAATCTGCTTTGGAAATCTGTGGAAACTATCCTCGTATTATTGGTTTCCAAAATAGTTCTCTTTTCCTTCCGTGTCAAGGAAAATTTAGGTGGCATGAAGACCAGTGGATCAAGCGATCCCATCCCAGGTCTGTCCCAATGCTCCTCCGTGCCCGTCTTCAGACGCAGAAGCGATCAGCACGTTGTGGAGGATCAGCTGATATGTCTACGGCCTAGAATCAACTGACGTGCGAGTTCCCGCTCCGAGAAACAAAAAGGGCGGCCGTTCCACACGTGCCGCCCTTTTTGACAGAAATCGCGGGGGATTTATCGCATCAAAAGCATCTCATTGACGCTCGGAACGACAGTGTCTCAAAGCGGGCGTCTGTGTCTAGAGAGGATGGGGACGTTAGGTCCAGACACGAAAAGCCATATGCTTCCTTATGATGTGCACGAGTGGCGCGGACTTCAGATTGGAATTGCTTCGGGCTATGTGCGGTCTATTTGTTTCTTGAGCTCAGCCAACTTCTGCAGCGCTTCGAGCGGAGTCATCTTCTCAAGTTCCAGCTTCCGGAGCTCATCCCGCAGGCGATCATCTTTCATCTCGAAGAGCGTCATTTGAATGTCGGGTGGCGGGATCCTTCCTTTGATCTTCTTCCCGCTGGAATACACGTTCAGCTCGGAGTCTTCCAGGTTCTTGAGTATGCTCTTTGCTCGGTCGGTCACCTCATCCGGCAAACCTGCCATTTGTGCGACCTGGATTCCGTAAGAGTGATCGGCAAAACCCGGCACAACCTTGTGCAGAAAGATCACCTTGTCTCCATACTCCCGGACATCAACCTTGTAGTTTTTGATACGTGGAAAAAGTTCGCCGAGCTCGTTCAATTCGTGATAATGTGTTGCAAAGAGGGTTTTCGCTCCGATGCGCGCATGTAGATATTCGGTTAACGCCCATGCGATACTGATACCGTCAAACGTACTTGTTCCTCGACCAATCTCATCCAGCAGGATGAGGCTTCGCTCCGTCGCTGTGTTGACGATATTCGCGGCTTCGTGCATCTCGACCAGAAATGTGCTTTCCCCGGATGCAATATTGTCGCTTGCCCCCACCCGGGTGTAGATCCGGTCAACGATGCCTATGCGAGCCTCTGACGCCGGCACGAAGCTCCCGGTCTGCGCCAGCAGCACAATCAGGCCTACCTGACGAAGATAGCTCGATTTGCCGCTCATATTTGGACCGGTGACGATGAGGATTTGGTCCTGCTCCGTATCCATCACCGTGCTATTGGGTGTATAGCGCTCACCAGGCGGCAAGAGTCGCTCGATGACCGGATGTCGTCCATCTTTGATTTCGAGCTTGAGGGCCTCGTCAACTTCGGGACATACATAAGTGTTCTCCACGGCAACGTCTGCCAAGGAGATAAAGCAGTCGAGCGTAGCCAGCACATGAGCGTTCTCGAGAATCGCTGCCGACTCCTCAGCCACCGCGATTCGAACTTCGTTAAAGAGACGGGTCTCCAGAGTGAGGATTTTTTCTTCTGCGTGGAGAACCTTCTCTTCGTACTCTTTCAGCTCGGGAGTGACATACCGCTCTGCGTTCGTCAGCGTCTGCTTTCGGATATAGTCAGCGGGGACTTTATCCTTGTGAGTGTTCGTGATCTCTATGTAATACCCGAAGACATTGTTGTAACCGACCTTGAGTGAAGGGATTCCTGTGCGCAGCCGTTCTTGTTGCTGCAGCTTGGCAATCCAGTCTTTCCCGCTGAAGGCGACAGACCGTACATCGTCCAGCTCAGCATCGTATCCCTTACGGATCACTCCGCCGTCGGACAACGCAAGCGGCGGATCGTCTTCGATGGCATTGTGAATCTTCTGAACAATTTCCTGTGATGGATTCAAACGGGTGTGCAGGTCTCTCAGTGTCGACGAAGTCATTCCGCCGAGGTGAGATTTGACGGTTGGCACCAGCGAGAGGTATCGTTCGAGCTGCTTGAGCTCGCGCGGGTTCGCTCGACCGGTCGCAATCTTTGCCATCAGCCGCTCGAGATCGCCGATTTGGTTCAACACGTCGCGCATCTTGTTTCGCACCGTATCGTTGCCAAACAGCTCTTTCACCGCCTCTAGCCGCTGCTGGATTGGTGCGAGCTTCTTGAGCGGTCGGTTGATCCACGCCTTCAGGAGCCTCCCTCCCATCGGCGTCTGCGTCCGATCGATAACCGAAAACAACGTCCCGTCCGCTTGACCTGATATCGATGAGGTGATCTCGAGGTTGCGCTTGGTCGAACCGTCAAGAAGCATGTAGTCGCTTGTGTCGAACGGTGTGATTTTTTTGATGTGCGGCAGATTGGCTTTTTGGGTTTCCTGCAGGTAGTTCATCACAGCGCCGGCAGCGACGATGCCAATCCGGAGCTCCTCCACACCAAATCCCTTCAGCGATTGCGTCTTGAAATGATTAACGAGCAACTCATATCCATAGTCGACATTGAACACCCAGTCATCCACCTTGGTGTATAAGCCGCGGAACTTCTCTTTGAGCAAGCTTTGAACCGTTTCCAGATCCCGCTTCTGCACAAGGAGCTCCGCGGGCTGCAGCGCAGCGATCTGCTCATTGAGGTGTTTGAGTGGGAACTCACTGAGACCAAATTCTGCCGTGGAAACATCAATGAACGAGAAGCCGATCAGCATCTCTCCCGTTGCCAGGGGTGAAGGCAAGGCAAGCGCGGCTAAGTAGTTGTTTTGCTTCTGCTCGAGTACCTTCTCCGAAAACGCCACACCCGGCGTCACAACCTCGATCACGTCCCGTTTCACGATCCCCTTTGCAAACTTCGGATCTTCCAATTGCTCACAGATAGCAACGCGATGTCCCGCCTTGAGCAACTTCGGGAGGTATGCATCGAGAGCGTGGTGCGGGAATCCGGCGAGCGGGACTTCGCCGGCAGCTCCAT
>JBBTCR010000104.1:2899-4722 GCA_038043105.1 Bacteroidota bacterium | reverse complement strand
TAATGCCCCCAGCCCTTGACGCCATCCAGGATCGTATAGACCGATTTGGACGGCAAGGGATTCACGCGCCGGAACTGAGCATGGAAGTATCCTGCATCTGACGGAACATCTGCCAGCGCGTAGTCAATTTGATAGTAGAGGGTGATATCGTTCTCGCCGATGTTTTCCATCGTGATCTTGCACGATTTCCGGAACGGCATTTCCCAGTAGCAGTTAAAGGCGCTTCCAGGATTGGCCGCCACCGGGAGCGAAGATAGAGGAGTGAAGACTCCCCAGCCATTGCCAAAGAAGTCGCCTACGGGAACTTCGACCGACGGCTCCTTTTCTCCATCCCAGTAGATGCGGAAGATCAAGAAGCGCCAGTGTCCGGTTGGGGTCATCCAGATGTGCTGGATTGCGCCCGGCCCTTCGATCTCCGCCATCGGGAAGACTTTTCCTTTCTCAATCCTCACTGATGGAGAGACTTTCCATCCCTGTCCCAATCCTCGCGCTGCCTTCTCACCTGTCCCACTCGTCGCCATACCCGCCTTCCCTTTTTCACCGGTGAAGTTCTCAGGAGAAATGGATCGCGTCTTGGCTTTCGAGAGTCGGGAGAGATTTCCCAGATTCAAGTTGAGTCCATTGAACGCTGACTCTTGTGCATCGAGTTGGTTCGTCATAACACCTCCAACGAGAAGTAAGCAAACAAAGCGGATGAGATGGTTCATGGGGGTACCTCCTTAGAAGTGAGTGGTGCTTCTCACGGTAGGACGCTGATGCACGAAGGTAGCGCATATGTCCCTTATTTGCAAGGTCGTCTGAGCACTCGGCTCCTGCGAATGACAAAACCCTCGATGCGCACGATCATCTTCTACTTTTCTTTTTTTTCTTTCGATCTCGTGTATCACCGAGGGCATTTGGAGACGTTTCAATGAAATTCCTCACGTTCTCAACCGACGGTTGGAACCAAGATTGTTCTTTCCGATCCTGAGAAAAAGCCTTACCTTGAGCGAGCATTTCTCTATTGAAACCTACCTCTTCTTCACCATCAGAAAGGACAACAACTTGAGATCTTCACTCCTGGTACTCATCTCCATCCTTCTCCTTCCCTTTTTACTCGGTGCTCAACAGAAAGGACCATTGAAGACTCAGAAAGACAAAGTCAGTTACTCAATAGGATTGAGTATTGGAAAGAACTTCAAACAGCAGCTCGTCGAAGTCGATCTGAACCTTCTCATACGAGGAATCAAAGACGGACTCACCGACTCGAAGGCCCTCTTGAGCGATAACGAGGTGCGCGAAGTGATGACGACGTTTCAAAAAGAACAGACGGCAAAGATGAGCGAAAACGCTAAGAAGGTCGGCGAGAAAAACAAGAGAGAGGGAGATGTCTTCCTGGCTGAGAACAAGAAGAAACCGGGGGTGAAAACGCTCCCAAGCGGCCTACAGTACAAAATCCTGAAAGAAGGTACCGGAAAGAATCCGAGGGCAACGGATTCAGTCACTACCCATTATCGCGGCACACTGCTCAATGGAAAAGAATTTGACAGCTCCTACGGTCGCGGTGAGCCGACGACCTTTCCAGTCAACCGCGTCATTCCTGGCTGGACTGAGGCATTACAGCTCATGAAGGTTGGGTCGAAATGGCAACTCTTTGTCCCACCCCAACTTGCTTACGGAGAAAACGGTGCTGGGCCCAACATCGGTCCAAACGCGACATTGATCTTTGAAGTCGAACTGATTGGGATTAAGTAGTTCTGACCGACAAACCAAAAAATGATCTCACGCAAAGACGCTAGGATGCAAAGAAGTCTTGAACTCGATTTGTTTTGTTGTCTTTGCGG
>JBBTCR010000104.1:0-2799 GCA_038043105.1 Bacteroidota bacterium | reverse complement strand
CTTTGCGTGACATTTTCAGCGCGACCTAAGTAGCAGAGAACAAGTGGCTCCCCCATGATGTGTCGGGTTACGAGTGAAACAAGAAGGGTGGAAAGGATTTCTTGGTCTCCTTTCCACCCTTCTGCATTCCAGCGGTAGGCGCTGGCTTTGTCGCTGACGGATTTCTTAGCGCGCTGGTGCTTCTGGCCTGAGATGGATGCTGAATGCTGAGCCCTTGCCCAACTGACTTTGGACCGTAAGGTCGAATCCCATCAGTTGGCAGAGCGACCGAGAAATCGTTAGGCCGAGGCCGCTCCCTTCTGGTTGTTCTCCAGAGTCGCTCGCCTTCACGTGCCCAAACGGCTCAAAGATCGCGTGAAGCTTCTCCTGTGGAATCCCGATCCCTGTGTCGATCACGTCGATGCGGACGGGGCGTTGATGGTCGTCCGTTACAACCCGGGCCGTCACGCTGCCCCGCTCCGTGAACTTCAAAGCATTTGCGAGCAAGTTGATCAATACTTGTTTGAGCTTCTGCTCGTCGGCTTCCAGCAACTGCATGTCCTCCGGTATGTCGGTCGAGACTGCGACGGCTTGCGACTGAACCAAACTCTGCATTTCAGCGATCGTCTCGATGATCAACCCCTCGAGAGAAATCGTCGAGAAGTTCAATTCCAGGCGACCGGCTTCGATCTTCGAGAGATCGAGCATCTGGTTGATGACGCTCAGCAAATGCTTGGCATTCGCAAGTATCTTGTCGAGGTAGGACAGGTCTTGTGAACTCAGATGCTTCTCCCGGTTCTTCAGCAGGACATTCGCGAAACCGATGACGGAGTTGAGCGGGGTGCGAAGCTCATGGTTCACGTGTGTCAGGAACTGACTCTTGACTTTGCTGGCCTCTTCGGCTTTCCTCTTCGCCTCTTTAAGCTCGTCGATCAGATCGCCGAGCTGCTTGTTCACGTGGGCAAGCTCGTCTTTTCGCTCGAATACCTCCGCGGTCCGCTCAAGGACTCGCTGCTCCAGCTGCATCACCATCCCACGGATATCTTCTAATGCAGCATCCTGCGCAGTGATATCTCTCGCAACCCTTAACAATCCGATTGGCCGACCCTGATGGTCCTTGACAAGAGAGATCGCCAAGTATACTCGCAGCTCCGAACCATCTTTTCTTCTGCTGTACATTTCACCTTGCCATCCGTCCCGGATTGTCTCACGGAAAATCTGCCGAGAGAGTTCGGGTGGATTCTTCGGGCTCTCAAATAGCGACAGCGGCTTGTTCAGGAGCTCGTTCAATTCAAAACCGTATGCATTGAGAAACGCTCTGTTCGCGAACCTCAGGTGGTTGTCGAGATCCGTAATGCAAATCAGGTCTGATGTGCTCTCAAACGCAGACGCCAGAAGGCTCCTCTTCTCCTCTTCCTTACTGAGTGCACTCGTGGCGAAGAGCATTCTAACACATCCGACGATCTCTCCTTCCTTATTCCGAAGAGGCTCGACCCGAACCTTGTAGTCTCCGTTGCCGATTCTCTCCTCACTCTCCACCATTCGTCCCTGGAGGGCTGTGAGATGTGCGGCAATCGGAGGGAATTCGCGGTCGGTCGTATCGAAGAGCTCATAGAGGCTCTTCCCGACAAGTTGCCCTGGCTCCACGTTGAATAGCTCCATCGCAGCGCCGTACAGCGATGTCACCCGCAATTCTCGGTCGGTCGTCCAGACCATAACAGGTATCCAGGACACAAGAAGGTTCAGCAGTCCCTGATTGGTCGTCAGCGCGGTTTCGAGCTGCTTTTCCCCTGTAATATCCTCCGTAATTCCAATGGTGCGATACACGCGCCCAAACCGGTCTTTGAGAGGAAAGCTGCGAGTGCGCACCCACCGGATTGACGTGTCGGGTCGAAGCACGCGATATTCTAGTTCTGTAGTGTTCCCTTCGAGTTGTTCCTGAATCGCCCTCTCGACCTTCATCCGGTCCGAAGCGGGAATTCCCTCAAGAAACGATCCGGGGTTGTCGTAGAAGCTCTTGCGCGTCCTTCCCCAGATCTCCTCGTAGAGCGGACTCACAAATAGAACCTCCGGCTTGTTCTGATCGAGTATCCAAACCACACCCCGTACGTGCTCTGCCAGCTGGCGAAAGCGTCGTTCCGATTCCTGGAGAAACTCCTCTGCTTTCTTTCTGCTCGTGATATCCGTGTGCACGCCGATGGACCCCACCACCACACCCCGAGCGTCCAACACCGGCGCACCACCAACGTGGCTCCAAATCAGCTCCCCGGATTTTGTCCTTAACTGAATCTCGTATTGCTCGGATATTCCATGTCGCTGCAGCTGTTTCCGCGACTGCATCAACGGTCTATCTTCCTCCCTCAACAGAACATTCATTGCCACGTTTCCAAGAAGCTCCTCGCGAGTGTATCCTACCATCTCACAGAAACGATCATTGACGAACTGTACCACATCATCGTTATCCACGAACATCAAGCCCTCCCTCATCTGCTCCACGAGTGTGCGGTACTTCAGCTCGCTATTGCGCAGAGCCTCTTCGGCGCGCACTCGCTCCGTAATGTCCGTAGCGACACCTATCACACCGACGATGTCTCGATCATCGGTTCGGATGGGTGAAAATCGCGATTCGAACACCCTTTCGCCAAGTTGGTCCACAGAGCTCGTCAACTGTCCCGTCAGCGCACCCCGAAACTTCTCCTTCAGACCGGACAGGTCTCGATACACATCAAACACAGACTGTCCGACCAGTTGCCCGGGCTTGAGTCCCATTCCTTCCAGACCCATGCCCTCCACCAGCGTAAAGATTCCATTGTTATCGAG
>JBBTCR010000103.1:0-4141 GCA_038043105.1 Bacteroidota bacterium | reverse complement strand
TGGCTCAAGCCTTCGGCTGACATCGCTTCATCACGAATCCGAAGGTCTATCCCCCTCCTCGATCTCTGCGGTGCGGGGTGGAATCTCTGCATGTCAAAGTACTCCAGTCCCCACCCAAAGTCAATCGTTGGCTAGTGGGGCCAGGCAACCCGCCCGCCCATGGAGTCAGCTTGATGTGCGGTCGGGCGGGCCTGCCCGACAGGTGAGAGCACTATACGGTGGGGCGGGACTGCCCGACCTACTCAACTCGATAATCCCACAGCTTCACGGGGAATTGATTTGGGAGCACAACGATCTCGTCAATGCGAACGCGGTCGGGCAGCGAGGCCAGGAAAACCACAACCCTCGCAACATCCTCCGGGTGCATCATTGCGTTGCGGACTTCGGCGGGAAGTGGAACGAGCTTCTTGTCCCAGATAGTCGTGTTGGTAGGACCCGGATTGACCATGCAGATTCGAATGCCGTAGCGATGGTTCTCTGCAAGGAGCGCTTGCGTCAAACCGATTTCACCAAATTTGCTCGTTCCATACGGGGAGACATACGGTGCTGACTTGACGCCGGTGATCGATACTACGTTGATGATTGTGCCTCGTCGGCGTTCGCGCATCGAGGGCAGAACCGCCCGGCAGCAGAGAAATGTTCCTCGGAGATTCACATTCACAATCCGATCCCACTCCGCGATTTGATAATCGGCAACTTCATATGGCGCAACGGTCCCAACGCCCGCGTTGTTGACGAGGATGTCAATCGGTCCAAATCGGGTCACCGCCTGTTGAAAGGCTTTTTCGACCTGCTCCGGGTCTGCAACATCACACTTTAGAGCTAATGCCTCTCCCCCCTCGTTGATAATCTGATTTGCCACCTCTTCCACGTCTGAGAGCGTGCGGGAACAAGCGACAACACGAGCGCCTTCCTTCCCCAGCGCAAAAGCAACGGCGCGGCCTATGCCGCGCCCACCGCCGGTTACAAACACAACATCTCCTTTTTGCATCATCGGTTTGCCCTCATCAGAGATTTATGACTTGCCCAGTTGTTGCCGCCTTGATAATCGCTTCCTGCACTTCGACGACGTGCAGCGTTCGAGCCGCCGAGGTTGGCGCATCGAGTTCTCTCTTCTCCACGGCCGAGAGAAACGCCTGGAGCGACTTCGTGAACGCGCCTTCAATGCGCCCCTGGACCTCGGTCGCAGTGACAGGTCCGCTAAAGGCAATACGTTCTGCTCGATCCTCGTTGTAGAATCGCATCTCGCGTCCTGAGCCGGTGAGAAACACCGAGCCCTTGCTGCCAAGGACCTCGAGATACGAATCCGCGGCCAGCGGAAAGGTTGATGGCAGTACCCAAGACGAATGAAGCGAGACGACCGTTCCACGACGGAATTTCAAAAGAGCAGCAAAACCGTCGGCGACGCCCTTTAGCCCTTTCTCTGCACCGAGGGCACCATGATGCCCTATTGCACTTACCGATTCGACCCGATCGGCGAGCCAGTGAAGAATGAAGTCGATGTCGTGGCTCGACATGAAGTGAATCGGCGTGGTGCGGTCCGCCCAGGAGATCATGCGCTCCGGGACCCAGGCTGCATCCCATCGGTGCGACTCGATGAACGCGACATCGCCGAGCACGCCGTTGAGCAGGAGCTCCTCAATGTGCCGATGCTCAGGCAGCCACCGCTGGCTGTAGTTGACGATCAGAACTTGGGACTTCTCCTTCGCCAGCGCTATAAGCGATTGAGCTTCTGCGGTGCTCATCGTTAAGGGTTTTTCAACAAACACATCGATCCCGGCTTCAAGCGCCGCGCGGACAGGCTCAACGTGCGCGAAGTCCGGGGTAGCAACGCTCACCGCATGCAGCTCAGCAGTCCCCTTTGGCCCGAGCAATGAGAGCATTTCTCGATAATCAGAGAACAAGCGCGCCCCAAGCTTCTGTGCGGTCTCCTGAGCTTTTGAAGGATTGTGGTCTGCAAGCGCAACGAGTCTCGCAGTTGGTTGCTCACTATAGACGCGGGCGTGGCGTGTGCCGAGAATGCCCACACCAATGACGCCGACACCGATTTTTTCTTTCATAGGTTCGATTCCACGAGTGTTCAACGGGAGGGATTGTTGATTCGAACTTGTTCGAGGACGCGCATAACCGTCGTAAACACACGCTCGTAGCTGATGGCGTCCATGCACTCGAAGGTCTTGATGGGGCATTTGTCCCCACCGTGGATTGAGCATGGTCTGCACTTGAGACCGCGCGTCTCCACGACGGCATCGAAGGGTCCCACAGGTCCGAAGCCGAACTCCGGAACCGTAGCCCCGAAGATCGCCACCACGGGCGTCCCAACAGCGACGGCGAGATGCATCGGCGCGCTATCGTTTGAGACCAGCGCTCTGCTCCGCCGGAGAAGCTCGGCAGACTGCAGGAGCGAAAACTTGCCGGCTGTGTTGTAGACCTTCGATGAGCCGCTCAGTTTCAGAATTTCCTCACACAGCTTCTCATCCTCTGTTCCGCCCACCAGCACGATTTCAAACCCTTCATCATCCAGCTGCACGGCGAGAGATGCAAAACGCTCTTTCAGCCAACGTTTCGTATTCCAGATCGTGCCGGGAGCAAGAGCGATGAGATTCTCCGGATGCCCGACCTCCATCTCGATCAGGAGCTTGTTCACCCTTTTCTGATCTTGAGTCGACGGGTAGACGTGCGGCAGTTCTTTCGGGAATGATTCGATGCCCACACCCAGGAGCAGCGAAAGATTGCGCTCAATCTCGTGCAGATCTTTCCTATACTTCACCGTTGCTGTCAGCAGAAATTTCCCGCCGCTTTTGTCGAACCCAATCCTGTGCGGGATGCGAAGCATCCAGGCGAGCGAGGCACTCCTGAGCGAACGATGTGGAACGAGAGCAAGAGCGTACCGGCGATTGCGCATACGCTTGACCATTCTCAACAGTCCGCGGATCCCGCGGTCAATTCCGCGCTTGTCATAGGCAATCGCTTCGCGGATGCTTGGGTGATTGGCAAACAGCTCTTTCGTTCGCGGTGCGACGACAACATCGACCTGGCACCTCGGCGAGAGGCGTTTGACGAACTGTATCAACGGCAGCGTGAGTATGGCATCGCCGATGAACGCCGTCTGAATAATCAATATGTTCTCGACATTCTTCATTTAGACTAGGGGAGCTCGCCTTTTTCATCGGTGACGTGTTTCCAACGCTTGTGCATCCACATCCAATGGTCTGGATACTTTCGAATGTATTCCTCGGTGATCTTCGTATGACGTCGGGTAAGCTCAACGACGTTCTCTTGCGTGTATTCCTTCAAATCATCCGTCGGGATTTCGTGGACGAGGGCGTTGTAACTGCCATCAGGCTGGCGGACAGAAAAGATCGCGACGAGTGGCGCTCCCACTTTCAAGCTGAACACTGCGGGTCCTTGATGCGTTGGGACCATTCGTCCGAAGAATTCGATTGGCACGTTCTCACGCGGCGCGGCTTGGTCTGCGACGATGCCGATGGCCTTGCCTTCCCGCAAGCCTTTGAGCACTTCCCTCAGTGAGGTTTCCATCGGAATCACTTTGCTTCCTAGCCGTGTCCTGCGACGGTTGATTACCCTGTCCACGAGCGGGTTGGCCTGAGTCTTCACAATTACATGCACGGGAAATCCCAGATTCGTGATGATGCTCTGCGCAAGCAATTCCCAGTTACCGAAGTGAGCCGTCAGAAGCAAGATTCCCTTCCCGCGTGCGTAGGTGTTCTTGATAATCTCCGGCTTGTCGAAATGGACGAGACTCCGTAAACGCTCATGGGTCATCCGGGGCAGCCACAACAGCTCAGAGAGCGCTATGCCGACATTTCGAAACGCTCCATGCGCTACGCGCTCGAGCTCATCTTGCGGTTTGTCTGGAAACGCTTTCCGCAGATTGTCGAGTGTGACGTTACGCCTATACGACCAGAGAGAGTACGCACTGCTTCCGAGAAAGGCTCCGATCCGTCGTGCGGCACCGAGCGGCAGCGCGCTGACAAGCGCTGCGAAAACCTGGAAAATGATGTATTCGAGGATGTGTCGGAGTTTCACCATAGCAGTCAGGGGTCAGCCCGTCCCGATGAAATCGGGACGAGGTCTCATCTCGACAGAGTCGAGACGGACTATCAGCTGTCAGCTTTCA
>JBBTCR010000102.1:0-1747 GCA_038043105.1 Bacteroidota bacterium | reverse complement strand
CCCTCGGGAGTCAATGTTCCGACGCTCACATCGCTCGTATAGGTTCTTTCGTACAGGCGCGCGCGTATCCCTTTGAGCAACGGGTCGAGCTTGATGAGGAATTCCTCTGAGGGAAGACCTCCAAAGGACTGATGCCACATCGCTTTGTGGCCTGCAGCGCACCGGCTTCGCTTTAGCGTCAACGGGTTGGTGTCACCAGTGAGCAGCGCTGGGATCCAATCGCAGTGCTCAACCCACGAGAATGAAGCCCTCCGGATGTCGCGATCTGTACGAAGAACGTGAAGCATCTTCGACCAGAACCATTCCGACGAATACACACCCCCCTCAAACCTTGTGAAGTCCACGCCTCCCCACCATTTCGCCAGTGCGTTAATCTCCCCGGCTTCGTGGACAGCGGTGTGATCCTTCCAGAGGATGAACATCGCATTGGGGTTCTCGCTGAATTCCGGGAGTAACGACAGCGGCGTCCCCCGCTCGTCAACAGCCACTGGCGTTGAGCCCGTCGTGTCCACAGAGAGACCACGAATCCTCTCCGCGGTGTAACCCGGTGCTTCCCGAAGGGATTCCTGGATTGTCCACTCGAGCCCTTGGAGGTAATCCAATGGATGCTGGCGGAACTGGTTGCGCGCGGGATCGCAATACTTTCCCTCCTTCCAGAGAGGATAGTGGAACACTGCGCTCGACACCTCTTCACCGTTTGCGGCGTTCACGATGACCGCCCGGACGGAATCCGTCCCGAAGTCAACCCCGATGACATAGTTGTCGCGGTTCATTTTTCTTGTTTCCTTAGGTCTGATAGGGCACAAAGCTGTTATGTATCAGAGTATCCTGCACCAGCGGGATACGTGGGCTTACCAGCTCACTTCTCGTTAACCGAGGCTGGGATTTCTCCTACTCTCACGACAGTCGAACGAAGACATGACGTATGGGCCAGTACCGTTCCTAATCGACAGCCTTACATTTCCCCAGCCCATCACGCTTCGACGGTGCGTTGGCCTGAGCGGATCGACTGAGCTCCGCGAAATCTCGCCGAAGTTTCAAGCTGAAGGCTCTACATGAATCCTCACCGCGAGCGGATTCACAGGGAGCCGTGGGGCCGAGCTTGTCAAGGCATTGTCGAACTGTGGTGTGGAGGGCAACTTCTCCAACAGATCCCCAAAATCCAATCAGACTCCTAAGAGGCGGCACCATGCGGAAGCTCTTGCAGGTTTTCTTAACTTCGAGGAGAAGAGCCATAGAGCTGGAGGGAAATGCGGATTTGTGCTACCTCCTCTGCAACTGAACAACCAAAGTTACGAAGACGGTGCCAAAGTGGAAATCCTGCCCAGCGATTCTGCTTGCAAAAATGCGTTAACGTACACGCAAAAGCAAGGGGATTCTTGTCGCTCGAAACCAAACCCCCCGAGACAGACAAGGCGTCAGCAGGAGCTAACATCAAGCATCAAGATTGCCAATCAGAACATCGTACGATGCGGGTCCCGCCGACACGGTGGCCTACCCGCCTTCCATAATCAAGCTGCGATATGGCGTGAACCGCCGACGCGTGGAGCTTGAGGCCCAGAAGATTCAAGAGTCCGTTTCATTTCTGAAGAAGTTCAGTGTCTCTTATACCAATCCGGAGCCAACAGTGATAGCGGATTCCTAGAACCGCGGACGAAAACCCAGCATGTGCCACGAAGACGCCAAGACACGAAGAAAAATATTCCAACTCCTTCACTTTTTGTGATGTTTTGTGTCCTTCGTGTCT
>JBBTCR010000101.1:0-2409 GCA_038043105.1 Bacteroidota bacterium | reverse complement strand
CTGTTCTGCGGGCATGAGCGCTATTGCTCCAACCCCAGGTAGCGCAAAATGTGCCCTGCCAAGTGCTCGTCAATCTCGCTGTGCCGAGGAACCGGCTGCTTCTTTCCCGTCTTCGGATTTACGTAGATGTCGTGATTGCTACCAGACCTAAGAAGAACACATCCCTCATGCTGAAGTTTGCGAAGCAACTCACGGCGTTTCATGCCATAACCACTTCGCGGATTTGATAATCTTCGGGCACCTCGTCAAGCGCCATCAGCATGAACGCCTCTCGGATGTTCTGCTCCAGTTCCTCAAGCGTCCGCCCCTGTGTCATGATTTCGGGGTGTTCGAGCAACTTGCCCAACCAGAACTTCTTGCTCTTCCAGTACACCATGGTCATCCGGCTGAATGCCGACGGCCCTGCTGTTCCCGTATTCGCCGTGGAATGCGCGGCGGCATTCTCGAGCACCTTCAACAGGAACTCCTTTTGCGATACTCGCTTCGCGTGACGCTCATTCTCGATCCACTCGTACAATGCTTCCGGCACATCCCTTATATGAATCTGCTTTGTGTTCATTTTGCACCTCTCTGGGTAGTACTGATATCTTTGATAGCAATTATTCCCGGCGGTGTCAATGCCCTGTCGTTAATTTGTGAATGCAATATGATTATGTCACCCCCTAACTGCAATATGATTATGTCACCCCTCTTGGGGAGAAAAGGATTAGAACTGGGGCACCGGAAGGAGGTGCACCATGAGAGGAGATGTGACATTTACGATGCAAGAAGTGACACGCTACAATCTCATTCAATCCCTCTTGGAGAGGAAGATGGACAACAAGGATGTGGCTTTGGCTCTGAGATTGTCCTTGCGGCAGGTCAAGAGGCTCAAGAAGAAGGTAAAGGCGATGGGCGCATCCGGAGTGGTTCACGGGAACAAGGGGCGGTTGCCTACTCATGCATTTTCTCCTGAAGAGCGAGATCAGATCATTTCCCTGGCCCAAGGACGCTATGGAGATTTCAATTTCTCCCATCTGTCGGAGATGTTGGGAGAAGAGGAAGGCATCCGGATCAACCGAGAGACCCTCAGACAATGGCTCCGTCCCCGTGGCTTCGGCAACAGGATCCGGAAAATGCCCAAACACCGCAGGAGAAGACCCCGATCTGCCCGTGAGGGAGAGCGGCTATTCCTCGATGGCTCCCCTCATCTTTGGTTCGGTGAAGAAGAATCCACTTTGATCCTCTGTACCGACGATGCCACGGGAAAACCCCTCTATGGTCTTTTCCAAAAAGAAGAAGACCTCAACGGCTGCTTCCGAGTCTGCATGAACGTTTTCAGACAACACGGCCTGCCGGGATCGTTTTACCTCGACCGGGCTTCCCAGTTTACCACCACTCGCCACGGCGGCATTCACGTCACGCAGTGTGCCGGAAAACCTACCCAGTTCGAACGGGCCATGGAAGAGTTGGGGATCGCTCTTATCTTCGCCCATTCACCCCAGGCACGCGGCAGAGGTGAACGAATCAATGGCTCCTTCCAGGACCGCCTCGTCGCCGAGCTAAATCTCAGAGGAATCAAAAAAACTCAGGACGCCAATCGATACCTCAACCACTGCTTCATCCCCAGATATGCCAAACGCTTCGGCCTCAAACCCCAAGAACCTATCCCGGCCTGGAGAACCATCCCCCCTTCTATTGATATCCGTAATGTCTTGTGTCAACGCTTTCAAAGAACCGTGGCTAATGATAACACCATCTCCCTGCAAGGGCAGATTATCCAACTGCTCCCAACGAAAAACACCCCTCACATCGTTAAAGCAAAAGTCCATGCCAATCTTCGGCTTAACGGTCACTGGCATGTCTTCCATCCTAAATTAGGAGAAATACCCTGTATCTCTCTTTTGGAAACCGATACCCCTGACTGTCACAATGCTGCCTACGCAGCCAAAGGGGGGTGACATTTTCCAATTGCAAAAGGGGTGACATTTTCTCATTGCAATGACACCTTCTATCGCGGTTTATTACAGAATACGAGGGCGCATACTGGTGAAAAATCAGCGGCGTTGTGGGCCACCAAGACGCTGTCCGCGATGAAGGCGCTGAAGCGCGGGAAGACCTCCTCCGGCGGATACTGTTTCAATCCACGCCCCCGCGCGGGGGGCGACAAAGGAGACCCTTATGAAAGACATGACGGAAACAGTTTCAATCCACGCCCCCGCGCGGGGGGCGACCGACTTCGGCAACATCCACCTGGCCGACGTGCGCGAGTGGTACGAAGCTCGGGTCCGGGCGGCCCGACTGGAGCACGTCGAGCCGCTGTGGGGGGAGCCGCCCATCGAGATCGTGTACGAAGTGATCGAGCGCGGTTACCGGGCGCTGCTGAAGCGCTTCGGGCCGATGTTGCTCCACCTTGCACAGAGCCGTCTG
>JBBTCR010000100.1:0-4643 GCA_038043105.1 Bacteroidota bacterium | reverse complement strand
GAAAACCTATGATTTTGCCACTAAGTCTCAAAGACACGAAGAAAAACATCTTGGTTTTAGATCTTTTATGATCTTTCGTGACTCGGTGTCTTTGTGTCACTACTTTTCGACCAGATTTCTAGGGGTGAGAAGTCAGGGATCTTTCGCCCTACCCCTCCCACAAAAAGCACAGATGACCGTCCCTTCCTTGCCTCTTCGCGATGGCTAAGCACGAGTAACGGTCATCTGTATAGTCTCCTCGGGTCGGTGATCCCGCACATCAGATGCCAGCCCGCATCAGCAGCAAGTCGTCTGCTACACCTTGATGGCGTTGAAGATATCTGTGTTGCTCAAAATCCCGACGATGTCTTTGCCATCAAACACGACTGCTCTTCGAATCCCGACACTGTGGATCAGCCGGGCACAGTATTTCAAGGCAAGACCGGGAGAAAGCATCACGAGCGGCTTGTTCATGATCTCGTACACCTTCACTTCGTCGGGGTCCCTCCCCGGGTCAACAATCTTGTTGACCACGTCCTTGCGAGTGACGATTCCCCACGCGTCGTCGGGTGTTCGTCTATTAACAACAAGACAGGAAACCTTCCGTTCCCTCATGATCTTGATGGCATCAGCCACCGTTGCAGCCCCGTCGATGAAGGCAACATCGCGAGTCATGACATCGGCAGCTTTCGCAAATCGAACATCTTTGAGAGTTTTCTCTGCCATCGTCTTCCTCCTTTCTGGGATTGAACATGTTCTCGAACTCCCAAGCCGGTGCGAGGCCAGGTTAAACTTCTCCCTGACTATCCGCGCTTTTCGATCGGAACGAAATTCCGGCTGTCAGACCCAAGATAGACTTGACGCGGCCGGGCAATCTTCTGATCAGGGTCAAGGAGCATTTCCTGCCACTGGGCAAGCCAGCCTGACGTACGCGGAATCGCAAACAGCACCGTGAAGGCTTCTGACGGGAATCCCAACGCCTCGTAGATGATTCCGGAGTAGAAATCGACGTTGGGATAAAGCTTGCGCTTTACGAAGTATTCATCCTGAAGCGCGATCCGCTCAAGCTCGATGGCAATATCCAGAAGCGGATTGCGTCCCGTGACCTCGAAAACCTTGTCTGCCGTTTCCTTGATGATCTTGGCGCGAGGATCGTAGTTCTTGTAGATACGGTGACCGAATCCCATGAGCTTCCCACCCTCTGCCGACTTCACTTTCTTGATGAACTCAGGCACCTTATCCTTCGAACCGATCTCTCGCAGCATCCGCAACACTTGCTCGTTGGCTCCGCCATGGAGCGGCCCGTAGAGCGCTGCAGCCGCACCGGCTGTCGAAACGAATGGATCTGCCTGCGAACTCCCAATGCTTCGCATGACGTTCGCGCTGCAATTCTGCTCGTGATCGGCATGCAGGATGAACAGTACATCTAATGCTCGCTCGAGCACGGGGTTGACCTTGTACTTCGGCTCTGTCATTTTATTGAGCATGCTAAGGAAATTGCCCGTGTAGCTGAGATCATTATCTGGATACACATAGGGCAAACCCAAGTGATGACGGTACGCATAGGCAGCGATGGTTGGCACCTTACCGATGAGCCGGTAGATCTGAAGCCTACGTGTTTCCGCGTCCATGATGTGTTTGGAATCCGGATAGAACGTGGAGAGCGCTGCGATGGTACTCACGAGCATGCCCATCGGATGTGCATCATAGTTGAAGCCATCCATGAACTTCTTGATGTTCTCATGGATCATCGTGTGGTGCGTGATATTATAGACCCAGTCATCGAGCTGCGATTTCGTTGGCAGCTCGCCATGGACGACAAGGTACGCAACCTCGAGATAGGTGCATTTCTCAGCAAGCTGCTCGATGGGATATCCGCGGTACCGCAGGATTCCTTTATCCCCATCGATGAAGGTGATCCTACTAACACACGAGGCTGTGTTCATGAATGCCGGGTCGTACGACATCATTCCAAAGTCTTCGTCGGAGACTTTGATCTGCCTCAAGTCCATTGCCTTGATCGTGCCGTTCGTGATAGGCACTGCATACTCCTTCCCCGTGCGGTTGTCTTTGACGGTTAGGTTATCTGGCATAACGTCCTCCTATTACAGGTTGGTTGAAACGTTGGAACTGGTTTGTTTGGTTGTCGCTTCGTGGTGCCTGCTATTGATACGCCATCTGTCTCGTCAAGTAAAGTGTTCCGTGCGTCAGAGGGGAGCAGCAACTTCCACCTGTCCGGGTCACGAGCACCTTTCCCGGATTGGAAGCATGATCATTCGGTTTCATCAGACTGCACAGAGACGTTACGGTTCAACTCCCGTGCCATCGAGAGAGAGTTGTCCTGGATGCGAATATAGCAGGCCGCCTTCGTGGTGTCAAGCACTGCTTCCCATGTGTGATAGATCCCTGAACCCTCCATTCTTATCTCTCAGAAATGACACTCGCCCCTGAACCCAGGCCTCGATGCGGCCGTCGTCATGTGGGTCGCAAAAGCGAGAATGAACTACGCTTGATTGTAAGTCCTACTTCTGGAGCTTCCTGAGCAAATCGGGAACAGCATCCTTGTGGACGGTATATCCGAGCATCTTCAGCTTTGCGTAGTCCTCAGTGTAGAAGTAGTATCCAGGATGATTGTTGTTACGCGAGCCTGCTCCTGAGTCTTTGATGAGATACCAGTCCTTTCCATCCTTTTCAAGATATCCTACCGTGTGGATGCCGTGGTCGTCGCCCGTCGTGCCAGTACTGAATCGAAATTGCCGCGCACTGTCGTCGATGTACTCGGATGGAACATCAAACGTTGGAACGATCGCCACACCGGCATGGCCTTCGTATCCCGGTTCAGACACGTCACCTCCGATGCAGACCGTGTATCCCGATCGTATCGCTTTCTTGATCGCGTCCATGAAGTCGTTCAAGGGGACGTTGAAGTACTCCTTGCTGTGCCACCAGTTGTCAGGGACCTCGTATTCAACGAACCGATAGTAGGGCTTTTCCATGAGCGACATGACCTCAACATAATCGTCCAGATTGAGTCTCACGACGTTGGCAAGGTACTCTTTTGGTGTCATGGTCTTGCCTTCGACGACGATCGTCTTTGGCGGCTCACCAAGATAATGGTTGAGAATGGATTTGATCGTCTTGAGTGCCGCTTCCTCTTCCCAGGCATTGCTGGATTTCAACGACTGCAGATAGTTGTTCATTTCCGCGAACAGCTTGCTGTGATCGTGGAATTTCTGCCCAGGCTTCAATCCACTATATGCTTCGGCGGGAACCACACCATATGTTTTCCAGATGCGACGCACGGCATTCGCCTCCGAGCCTTCGCCGAAGACAGAATTGCCGCGCTCCTGAACAAATCTGTGCGCTTTCTCGACGTACTCCCAGTACACAGTGTGCAGTTCCGAGAGCTTGATCTGGCGCTTTGTGAGCCGGTAGATCTCCGATTCAAAGAAGGAAGTTGCAGAGAAGCACCAGCACATACCCGATAATCCTTGCGAGACTGGCTGACTGTGCCAGTACTGTTCGAACTCATTGACCGATGATGGGCGATACACTCCGGACAAGTCAAGCTGCAGCTGTTTCTTTGGAGGTTGCGCCTTCGATTCAAAAGCAGCTGACTCTTTCTTGATCGTATCGAGGAACTCATTCTTCGGCTCAACAAAAACAGCGCGGTCCTTTCTTGGGACTTGACCGAGAGCACTGCTGATAACAATGATAAGGCCGACCAGAAGAAGATGAAGTGTTCGTTTCATTGCTGTTCTCTTTTATTAATTGTGGTTGATGGACGGAAAACGGTTGCAGGGCTCATTCTATTTCACATCGCGAAGTCTCCACTGCATGTTCGCGTCAGTTCGCATGCTATCGAAAACGAATGCTGCAACTTTCACGTTCACTTCTCGCTCGGCTGCGTGGAGCTTGCCTTTTGAACGGGTTGACGAATCACCGTCTTCATCTTCTCGGGTTTTACCTTTCGAGGATCGCTCATGTAGATTTCGTGGTGTTTGCCGTGGAGTTCATATCCGTGTTCTCGAGCGAAGCCATGCAACTTCTCGATCGTGGGACCCTCTGCCGAATACGGTCCGATATGCATCATCTGTACCGATAGGCCCTCGTGAAGCACATCAAGGCGAAGCTTCTCCAGCGCCACCAAGCCTTTCTTCTCCATCGCCTGCTTCACTACCTTCTTGACCAGTGCTTTCGTCACCACCTTGGGCTGCAGAATCATCAACGTCCATTTCCATGCCGACTTGTTCTCCATACTGAACGCGGCTATGTCATCAGCCCACCACAGTCCTTCAAGCGGCATGACTGGATAGCCAACTTTCTTTTCCTTCTTGATCATAAACTTCAGCGTGTATGCAACCGTGTAGAGAGCCTGCATCGCTTCCTGGAATGCTTGAGATGTGTTGGGATCGCCCGCTCCGTCAATCATCAGAAAGTTGAATTTCGGAACTCGTACCATCCCCACCTCTTTCGCAGATGGGAGATACAGGTGCTTCAGATCCTTTTTCAGATCTATCTTCTTTATGATGGTCTGGCCTCCCTGTGGATTGTTTCACTCTGAGTGAGCCCGCGGTGCGGTTGACGGTCTTGCGGCTAGGTACTTACCGATGAGTTTCCAAACCCATCGGTGAACGCGATGGAAGGAGGCAACAGGCTCAGCA
>JBBTCR010000099.1:0-11910 GCA_038043105.1 Bacteroidota bacterium | reverse complement strand
CGCAACAACTCTCGGCTGAATTTCATCCCTCTCCTTGCCGTTCAAATCTAATCCAACTTCCCCATCTTCCCTTCAACTCACTGAAGTAGACGATGGTCAACACGATCGCCAACTTTTAAGCAATTTAGCCCAGCCTTTCTTGAAATTCAACAGCCGCTTGCGTCTGTGATCTGGGAGATTGACTTTTCATGTGAATCTCGCTATTATGGGCTCGAATTTCGGTAACGCGCTCACGAAGACGAGCGATTCAATCATTCTGCTAGATTCTTCTGGTCCAACCGTTTGAGAACGTACTCCGTTCACCATCACAATCTACCCTGAAGAGAGGCGCCGAGCGGAAGGCAACTTCGGAACCGGCAATCCACCTCTATGGACAAGAAAAAGCTCCATGTTCTCGTCGCTGATGATGAAGACGCTCTGAGGACAACCGTCTCCGCTTGGCTTGTCGATGAGGGGTTTGCCGTGGAGCAAGCCTCGAATGGGCTTGATGCCATCAAGCTGGTTCAGTCAAAGGATTACGATATTGCGCTGCTTGACATCAAGATGCCGGGCGCGAACGGCCTGGAAGTGCTCCGGTACATCAAGAAAAATTCGGTCGAAACGGAGGTCGTGATGATGACCGGCATGAGCGATGTGAGCATGGCTGTGGAGGCGATGAAGCTTGGCGCAAAGGAATATCTGACCAAGCCGGTTGATATGGACCAGCTGGTGCCACAACTGCGTACACTCATTCGCATGCGTGACGCCGAAGACCGAATCCGTCAGCTTCAGTCAGAACACACCGCCCGCCTCCTGTACGATTTGCATAATCCGATTGCAGGCCTCCGGCAAAGCATCGGCTACCTTGTGAAGGGGATGGCAGGCACCGTGAGCGACCATCAGAAGGAGTTGCTGGGCTACATGACGAACTCGATCGACCGCGTCATAGCGCTTTTGAATAACATGATGGATCTAACCAAGCTTGAAGCCGGTCGCGTCCGCCTCAACAAGGGAATTAGTAATCTCGCAGATCTGATCCAGGAAGTTGCCCAGGAATTCCGCGTCCCGCTTCAATCGAACAAGATCTCCCTCGAGGCGCATATCCAGCCCGATCTGCCGGCAATCGAGTTCGATAGGCAGAAGATCGAGCAAGTAGTGCAGAACTTCCTGAGCAACGCCGTCAAATACACTCCGCAGCAGGGTGCTGTGGTCATTCACGTTCGCAAGGTTGCAATGGTCATGGAGGAAGGACAGCAACCGACGGACTTCGTCATGGCTTCTGTCTTCAACAGCGGGCCGGGCATACCAAAGGAAGAACTCCCGCTCATCTTCGACCGCTATCGCAATGTGACATCCACGAAAGAAGACAAAAAAACCGCGAGGCTTGGGCTGATCATTTGCCAGCGTATCATTGAAGCACACAATGGAAAAATCTGGGTCGAGTCGGAAGTCAACAAAGGAGCAACGTTTTCCTTCGCACTACCTATCCGATAACAGAGCGTACCGTGATCTCCTATGACGAACTCACCCATCTCCATCCTGGCCGTTGATGACGAAGAATCCTTCCTGAATGCCTTGAAGACAATTCTGGAGGAGGAAGGATACTACGTTCATACGGCGACCGATGGAGTCGCGGCGATCAATGTCCTGCAGACACTACCCTTCGACCTCATCCTGCTGGATGTCAAAATGCCGCGCGTGGACGGGATTGAAGTGCTTCGGTTTGTCAAGGAGCATTATCTCGATACGCAGGTCGTTATGCTCACGGGCGTCAGCGATGTCAAGATCGCTGTGGAATGCATGCAGCTCGGCGCGTACAACTACATCGCAAAACCATGCTCCACGGCTGAGTTGCTTACGATCATCGATCGAGCTCTCGAACGGAAGCGCTTGCTCATTCAGAACAAGGCATTGAAATCCGAGCTCGCCCGCCACGCTCTTTCTCCATACTTTGTCGGACAAAGCAAGCAGTTTCTCGACGTTCTGAGTCTTGCCTCGCGCGTCGCCCCGACTGATTCGACGGTCCTCATCCAGGGAGCGAGCGGCACGGGCAAAGAGCTGGTTGCCAACTTCCTGCACAACAACAGCGCACGGAAAGATCAGCCCCTGATGGCGATCAACTGTGCTTCCATTCCGGAAACGTTGATTGAGAGCGAGCTCTCCGGTCACGAAAAAGGAGCCTTCACTGATGCCACATCCACGAAGCAGGGATTGGTGGAGATCGCAAACGGCGGCACGTTGTTCCTTGACGAAGTTGCTGAGATCTCCATGATGATGCAACCCAAGCTCCTTCGCTTCCTTCAGACAGGCGAGTACCGGCGTGTCGGAGGCAATAAAAACCTGAAGTCCGATGTGCGCCTCATCTCTGCAACGAACAAGGACCTCCGCCAGGAAGTTGCGACCGGCCGATTTCGCGAAGATCTTCTCTACCGCCTGAATGTCATCACGCTCCAGCTCCCTACCTTGCGTGAGCGCAGGGAGGACATCCCCCTTCTTGTCGATCATTTTCTCAAGACGCGGCTCCGTACAAAAGAACCGAAGCGAATCGACGAGAAGGCGCTGGAACTTCTCACCAAGTACGATTGGCCGGGGAACGTTCGCGAGCTCGAAAACGTCATCGAGCGGGCAGCAATTCTTTCACAGAATGATGTTATCCGCGTCGATGATCTTGCGCTTCCCATCGGAACTCGCTCCATGTTGGATTCACTTGCCGAGAATAACACGGGGGTCCGCCTGGGGGGTGCTTTCGCTATGGTTGAAATTGAGAAGGTCCACATCAACGGCGTCTTGAAATCGGTCAATTGGAACAAGAACGTGGCAGCGAAGATCCTCGGCATCAGCCTCAAGACACTATACACGAAGATCCAACAGTACAATCTTACCCGAGAGTGACCCGCCTCGCGCACCCCAACGCCCGGTTAACTGCCATTCTCCGATCTGGACGTGAATGATGACCCTCTACTTCCTTCGCCACGGTGATGCTGTTGAGAGCACAGCGCTTCACGACAGCGAACGACCGCTGAGCGAATTAGGCCAGCATCAGGGTACCGTCGCCGGGCGTTTCCTGCGCTCGTTGAACGCAAGCATTGGCCTCATTCTTGCCAGCCCGCTCCTCAGAGCCCAACAGATGGCAGCGGCTGTCAGGCAAGAGATTGGCGACGTCCCCTTGACGACGTCGGAATACCTAGTCGCCTCAAGCGACCCGCGCCAGATTGTGGAACAACTTGGGAGGCTCAGCGCACAGAGCGTTGCGCTCGTCGGCCACGAACCCCATTTAAGCAAGACGATTTCCATTCTCATCTCTGGCAGCGAAGTGCAATGTGTGGAGATGAAAAAGGGGAGCCTCGCGTGCCTCGAGGTATCTACACCGGTGGGGCGCGTGCAAGGCGTACTGAGTTGGCTTCTTACAGCCAAACAAATGGGGTCATCTTCAACAACGACCGGCACAGTCTAGCAAGCCGCTGTCTGCTCCCCTCCTTCCCAACAGTGCTACCCTGTTTCCTGATCTTGACATTCCCTTCTATTCGGATTAGAGGTGACACTCTGCATAAAAGCGAACGCTTCGCCGGTGAGGATCGATGGCAGCCTCGGTGTTGAGAAGATTAAACGCTCCCGCCAAGGTAGTTGATTCCGTGCCATAAACGTCGTAAGATTGTCCAGAGACGTTCATACGCATCAAGAGGAGAAGAACGATGGACCTGAAAACCGTGAAGATCGAAAAACCCGAAGCGACCAACTTCATCCTGGGACAGTCTCACTTCATCAAGACTGTCGAGGACATCCACGAAGCAATCGTTCAGACAAGTCCCCATATGAAATTTGGACTCGGCTTTTGTGAGTCCTCGGGGCCCGCGCTGGTGCGCTGGAGTGGAAACGATCCAAACCTAATCGAGCTCGCCAAGAGAAGTGCGCTGGCGCTTTCCTGCGGTCACTGCTTCATCCTCTTTATGGAGAACGGCTTTCCGGTCAATATCTTGAATACGATCAAAAACATCAGTGAAGTGTGCACGATCTTTTGCGCGACGGCCAATCCCGTTGAGGTCATCGTCGCGGAGACGGAAGGCGGACGCGGAATTCTGGGAGTCATCGACGGGATGAAGAGCAAGGGCATCGAGACGGATACGGACATCAAGACTCGAAAGGAGTTTTTGAGGAAGATCGGTTATAAGCTCTGAGACAGTGAGCGATTCGCATTTCCTTCATCAAGAACTTACCACGACGATTATCATGAAGAGGCATCGTATGAAACCTTCCCTTATCTGCCTGCTTGCGGCGTCTCTCTTCGTCGGCTGTTCTGCCGGTCGAACCTATTTCACAGACACTCAGGTGATCGGACCTTACACTCCCGCCATCAAGGTGGGAGATTTCCTCTTCATCTCGGGACAGATCGCTATAAAGCCCGGAACGACGGAGTTGATCGGCGACGACATCGAGAGTCAGGTGCGGCAAGTATTCGAGAACATCAGGTCGATCCTGAACAAAGCTGGATATGATTTGACCGATGTTGTGCAATGCAACGTGTACCTCAAAGACATCAATGATTTCTCCAAGATGAATCAGATCTACGGCAGTTACTTTGCTGAAGGTCGGTATCCCACGCGGACAACCGTCGAGGTCGCCAACCTTCCCCGCAAGGCAAAGATTGAGATCACTGCCGTAGCCTGCAAGACCCGATAGAAAACCCTTTTCAACGGATTTGTGCTATGAGAACCGAGAACAAGCCTTCATCTCACCCTGTAGTTCGTGCTCCACGGGGCACAACGCTCAGATGCAAAGGGTGGCTCCAGGAAGCTGCACTGCGTATGTTAATGAACAACCTTGACCCTGATGTTGCTGAAAAGCCTCAGGAGCTGATCGTGTACGGCGGCACCGGAAAAGCTGCTCGCAACTGGGCGTGTTATGAAGCAATCGTCTCCTGCCTCAAAAACCTCGAGAACGATGAAACGTTGCTCGTGCAGTCGGGGAAACCCGTCGGCATCTTCAAAACTCACCCCGATGCCCCGCGCGTACTCATCAGCAACGCTATGATTGTCCCGAAATGGGCAACGTGGGATGAGTTTCGTCGTCTTGAAGGTCTCGGATTGACGATGTATGGTCAGATGACCGCGGGGAGTTGGATCTACATTGGCACGCAGGGAATTCTCCAAGGGACTTATGAGACGTTTGCAGCGTGTGCAATTCGGCATTTCCACGGGAGCCTCGCGGGTCGATTCCTCCTCACGGCGGGACTTGGAGGCATGGGCGGGGCTCAACCGCTGGCTGCAACAATGAACGGCGCCGCGTGCCTCGTCGTGGAAGTCGATCCTGATCGCATCCAAAGACGATTGAAGACTGGATATCTTGACACGGTGGCTGACAGTCTCGACGATGCGTTGATCCAGATCCGCGCGGCGAAAGAGAAGAAACTCCCGCTCTCCGTCGGACTCCTTGGAAACGCGGCGGATATCATTCCCGAGATCGCTAACGGCAAGTTCATGCCTGACGTTGTGACGGATCAGACCTCCGCACACGACACGCTCAACGGATACGTGCCCGCGGGAATTCCGTACGCCAAAGCGCTTGAGCTTCGAAAGAAGAATCCCCAGAAGTATGTTCAGATGGCGAAGGCATCGATCGTTGAACACGTCAAGGGATTACTGAAGCTGCAGAAGAAACGCGCGGTCGTCTTCGATTACGGCAACAACATTCGCGGCGAAGCGTGTGCAAACGGCGCAAAACACGCGTTCAACATTCCGGGATTTGTCCCCGAGTACATCCGTCCACTCTTTTGCGACGGCAAAGGACCCTTCCGGTGGGCCGCCCTTTCCGGTGATCCTGAAGATATCTACCGGACCGACCGAGCGGTGATGGAAACCTTCCCCGAGAACAAACAACTCTGCAACTGGATCGAAAAGGCACAGAACCATGTTAGTTTCCAGGGCCTGCCCGCGCGCGTCTGCTGGCTTGGCTACGGCGAGCGCGCCAAGATGGGGAAGATCTTCAATGAGCTTGTTGCCCGAGGAGAGCTGAAGGCTCCTGTTGTCATCGGGCGAGACCATCTCGATTGCGGCAGCGTCGCATCCCCCAACCGCGAGACAGAGAATATGAAAGATGGCAGCGATGCCATCGCTGACTGGCCCATCTTGAACGCTCTCCTCAACGCAGTCGGTGGAGCCAGCTGGGTGAGTGTGCATCACGGCGGAGGCGTCGGCATCGGTTTATCAATTCATGCCGGCATGGTTGTGGTCGCCGACGGCACCAAGGAAGCTGAAGAGCGGTTGCAGCGAGTTCTGACCTACGATCCAGGCTTCGGCATCATGCGGCACGCCGACGCCGGATATGAGCGTGCGATCAAAAACGCAAAGCTCTGGGGAGTGAAAGTGCCGATGATGCAGTAGGTCCGCCTTTCCCGCGTGCGCTATCGTATCAACCATTCTCTCCCGTCCATTACTAGGCGATGGTCGATTCGAAGGCGTCCCGCCGAGAATTCCACCACAGCAACTATTAGCGCGGCATGAACTTGTCAAGATCGCGTAGCAGGATGCCATCGCGTGAGTAGGTTCACGTACCAGTCCCCTAGACCTAATTCGAAGGCGTCTCGCCAAGAACAGAGAGCGAGGTGTCCCGGTGCAATACCAGACGTTACCAAGCACGACCAGGATCCACTCGATGATCTTGCTTATCGCCGAGCACCAAACAAAATCGTGCTTATTCGTTTGCCTCGTTGACATTATGGTCAGAAATTGATATGTTGGTTTGGATGTTAGCAGGAAACCACGGGAAACAGAAATCTTGAAAAAGCTACGTCCCTTTCTCATCTCAGCGTTACTTCCGATCATTGCTTTTATCATTGCAATTGCACCGTCTGATCCAGCTTGGAAAATTCCTGTCTCTGTCGCTGGAATAGTGACCGTTATTATAGCTTCGTACTACGATAATTAAGCCCGCAAAGCGATGGGAACAAAACCGGGAGCTAGTATGTTCAACTCTATTCAGACCGTACTTGGAAGAACTGCGTACGAAACTTTTCGGAGGCCATGACGTCAATCTAAGAGTAAATGTGATGGGCGTGAAGAGAAGCCTCCTTCCATGGAAAGAGGACTATTTTGACTTCAAGTACCAGTTGAACATGGAGAGTGACCCAGACCAGAATCTGCGGCTGTCAGTTTCGCAAGGGCTCTGTGGCGAAGCGTATAGGGAACAGACGTTCAAATACGTGAGTATGGTGCAAGAGAACCCACCTACGTATAATCTCAGCGCTGACCAACGTGAGAAGACAAAGCACCTGAAGACGATCATCAGTGTCCCAATTTGGGAAATCTTCTCCAACGAACCCAGTAAGCGAAGAGTAATCGGCGTGCTGAATATCGACAGTAAACAAGACCTTGGCGAATCGCTTTTCAACGAGACTATTTTCAAAGATTTGACAAACAAAGCGAATTTCATTGGAATGATTCCCATTTTATAGTTATCATGAGCCAAGTTGAGGAGGGCAAAAAATGCCAAACAATTCCGCGGGCACACTTGTCTGGACAAAATACAAAGAACCGCCGAAAGAGCCTGACACGAAATGGATCATAGAGACTGTGCGGGGGGCATTTTCGCTGCCTAGCGAAGGCACGATGGAAAAGGAACAAACGGAGGCAAAACAGCAAAAAAAGAAGGCTGCAAAGCCGACGAAGAAATAAGCGCGTTCGGGGACACATAGAACGACCTATCATAAGGGAGAGAAGTCACTTCTTTCCCTTTTTTCTTTCATATCTTGCGTTGCTATAAGAATCATGAGATTTCTTGTTTTCGGCACAGGCGGTGTCGGCGGATTTTTTGGTGCGAAACTCGCTCACGCGGGTGAAGACGTGTGGTTCATCGCTCGCGGAAAGCATTTGGAGGCGCTGAAAGCAGAAGGCCTCCACATCAAATCGACCGCCGGCGATTTCACCATTCCTTCGGGCAAAATGACTCACGACCTCTCCCACGTCGGCACCGCTGACGTTGTTCTCTTCTGCGTCAAATCGTACGATACCGAACGGGCCGCTCGACAGATTGCTTCGATCCTTCACGAGAACTCCATCGTCCTTTGCCTCCAGAACGGAGTTAATAACGAGGAGAAAATCGAGCGCATCATCACACGCGGGACGGTCTACGGCGGAGTGGCGTACATCTCCGCCCGAATCACGGCACCGGGTGTGATAACGGAAAGCGGCGGCTTTCAGCGAATTGTGTTCGGCCCGCTGCGTGGCCCAATCGGCGATCGCGCGCTTCAAATCCAGCGGTCATTCGTTCAGGCAGGTGTCAAATGCGATGTGCGGGATGACGTCGTGAAGGAGATCTGGAAGAAGTACATTTTCATCGCCTCCATGGGGTCGTTCACGGCTCTGTCGCGACTGACGCAAGGAGAGATTCTCGCCAATCGGCATACCCTGGCCCTCGTGTTCGACGCGATGCGAGAAGTCCAAGAAATCGCGTGGAAGCTGGGCGTTGATGTCGAGCCGCTCGATGAAGCCAAAGTCACCGAGGGTCTCAAGCGATTTGACAGCGACACACGGTCATCCCTTTACTATGACCTCGTCAACGAGAAGCCGATGGAAATCGAGGCTCTCAACGGCAACGTCGTTCAACTCGGTCAAGAGCTCGGCGTCCCGACGCCAATCCACCGCGTCATCTATACAACTTTGTTGCCCTATCATCTGAAGCACGTCGAAAAGCTCTCCGCACAGGCTCAGGTCTAGCACACGACTCCTCGCCCATGCCACTTCCTGACTCAGACACCGGATTGTGCGAGCACTGCCGTCATGCCACGCGGATTAGAACCGCGCGCGAGAGTGTATTCTATCTCTGCGAGCGTTCGAAGACTGATCGGAGATTTCCAAAGTATCCACGACTCCCCGTCCTTAGCTGCACCGGCTTCGAACAGCAAGAGGGCAAAGAACGCACCGACCTTCCTCACCGACCAGCTTGATTCTTTTGGCACTTCTTCGTTTCTTGCGACCGACCTTACACGAGGATCTCACACCGTTTTACTTCTTAGCACCTGCGGTTGGCCGAAACAGCGTGATTGACAACGAACGATACCGAGAGCTGATAGCGAAGGAGTCAAAGCATTGGGACGAGGTCCAGCCGGACCCAAAAAATCCCCAAATCTGGCATGATCAAGAGCTCTTTGAGATTTTTTTCGGGGTGGAATACCGGAATCTTGTGGAGCGGGCTAACGCGTGCGGCCCCCATGTGCTGGAACTCGGTTGCGGCGAAGGAAACCTCGCGATTGAACTTGCCGAGCGCGGCTTGTCGGTGACAGCCATTGATCTCAGCCCTGAGCGGATTGAGCGGGCGCAATCGAAAGCACAGCAGCTCAACCTTGCCTATCAACCCAAATTTCTCGTCGGTGATCTCAACACCGTCACGTTGCCGAGGGAAACGTTTGACTGCGCCGTTGCGCACGATTCGTTGCACCACATCGTAAACGTGAGCCGACTGTGCGATGAGGTGCGCAAGTGCCTCAAGCCAACAGGCTCCTTCATTGTGATGGACTTCATCGGCATGGGTCCTGTGCGAAAGGCGATGGCAGCAATCCTCTACGCCATTCTGCCAACCTATCAACCGTACCGAATGAAATGGAGCCTGCGCCACCGGCTGCCGGGATTCCTCGCCGGTGAACAACGAAAGCGAAAAGTCCTCGAAGGTGCCTCATCCACAGCGCTTCACGCCGACTCACCCTTCGAGGAAATCTCCCAAAGTTTAATAGTCGAGGAAATCGCGAAGCGATTCACAATCGTAGAGCGCAGAACCCTTTGTCCGTTCTGGTACTATCTTGCGCCAAAGGTTCGACTGCCAAAAAACCTGAGGTATCCCGTCGCTCGGTTCCTGCATAGCTTGGATGATGCGCTCACCCGCTTCCGCCTTGCCAAAGGAGCATACTTTTTTCTCGAAGCCCGCAACACTCAACTTTGAACTTGGAACTTTAAACTGATCCACTCTCATCATGCAGCTGCTTCTTAGGAACATCAAACAGCTTGTGACCGTGAACAGCGGAGGAAACCCCTTCAAAGCAGGCAAAGCGATGGGTAATGTTGGTATCATTGAGAATGCATCCGTGTTTGTGGAGGATGGAATTATCCAGTGGGTTGGACCTGCGGATGGATTCAGGATTCCGCTTAATCGTGATGCTGATATTCTTGACGCATCTTCGTTTGTTGCACTTCCCGGTTTTGTCGATGCACACACGCACGCTCTCTTTGCAGGGAGCAGAGAGAACGAGTTTGCAATGCGTTCAGAAGGAAGAACGTATCAGGAGATTGCCGCCCAAGGCGGAGGAATCCTCAGCACCGTTGGCGCAACGCGAGCCGCATCGAAAAAGGAGTTGAAAAAATGGACCAGCAAGCGGCTCGACGCGATGATGGAACATGGCACGACCACGGTCGAGATCAAGTCAGGTTACGGCCTGGACCCCGATGCTGAAATCAAGATGCTCGAAGCACTCAAAGAGCTGGGGGACGAGCACTTCATGACGGTCGTCCCCACTTTTCTCGGGGCACACGCTGTGCCTCCAGAGCACAAGGAGAACAGAGCAGCATACGTTGAGCTGATCTGCGAGCACATGCTGCCATACGTTGCTAAGAAAAACCTGGCTCGATTCTGTGACGCGTTCTGCGAGAGCGGGTACTTCACGGTTGACGAATCCAGGAAGATCTTGGAGCGAGCACGATTGCTGGGCCTCCTGCTGAAACTCCATTCCGACGAGTTTACAGCGATCGGCGGAACCGAGCTCGCGGCAGAGCTGGGCGCCACTTCCGTCGATCATCTCGAGCATATAACTGACGACGGCATCAACGCTCTCAGAAACCGCGAGACGATAGCAGTCGTCTTGCCCGGCGTCTCGTTCTTCCTCCGCAATCCGTACGCGCCAGCGCGCGGACTCATTGATGCAGACATCCCTGTTGCAATTGCGTCTGATTTCAACCCGGGATCGTGTATGTCATTTTCTATGCCCCTGATGATGACCATCGCGTGTACGCAGATGTCTCTGACGCCCGAAGAGGCGATTTGTGCTACGACGCTCAATGGCGCAGCGGCTGTAGGCCTGTCCAGCTTCATTGGGAGCATCGAGGTTGGCAAACAGGCAGACATCATCCTTTATGAAATTCCCAACTACCGGTATCTAGCGTATCACTTCGGCGCTAACTTCGTGTCGAAGGTCATTAAGAAAGGGACGATTCTCGAATTCACATAACCAACACGAGAGCGACGGATGATGCGACAGATTGTTGAATGCGTTCCGAACTTCAGCGAAGGAAAAAATGCCGAGACCATTGATGCAATTGCATCGAGTATCCAGGCCGTCAGCGGCGTCAAGCTCTTGAGCGTCGAACCGGACAAAGACTACAATCGCAGCGTGGTGACATTCGTCGGTGAGCCTCACGCTGTTGTGGAAGCCGCATACCAGGCCACGAAGGTTGCAGCGGAGCGGATTGACATGCAGACTCACTCAGGAGAACACCCGCGCCTTGGTGCCGTTGATGTTGTTCCGTTCGTCCCCATCTCTGGTGTGACGATGGATGACTGCGTCCAGCTTGCACATCAATATGGCAAACGGGTCGCAAACGATTTCCAGATCCCGATCTATCTGTATGAATGCGCAGCCACGAAGCCGGAAAGAACGAATCTCGCCAACATCCGCAAAGGCGAATACGAGGGGTTGCCTGACAAGCTCAAAGATCCCGTGTGGAAACCGGACTACGGGCGAACAGACTTCAATCCGAAATCCGGAGCAACCGTAACCGGCGCGCGGAAGTTCTTGATTGCCTACAACGTCAATCTCAACACACCGAATTTTGATGTGGCACAGGAGATCGCTCTCAGAATCCGGGAAAGCGGCCGCCCGTTGAAGAACGCCGCCGGCGAAGTCGTGAAAAACGAGAAGGGCGATACCGTCAGAGTTCCAGGCACGCTCAAAGC
>JBBTCR010000098.1:0-3662 GCA_038043105.1 Bacteroidota bacterium | reverse complement strand
AGCTTCCCAGAACGCAAAGATTGTAATCATCGGCGCCGGGAAAGACGGCTTGCCGCTAATTCTCGATACGAAATAGAAGGAGTGTGAACAACAAAACGAGCAGCTTTCCCACCTGCACCGCTGTGACAAACACGAAGACAGACGGAATCCCACAACCCCCAGTCTGATACGTATCCGTTGTTCAACGTGGGGGGCTGTGCTCTGTTGTGAACAACGGCACACAATGTAAGGAGGAATCATGTCCCTCGAGATACACGAGGTGAAAACGAAGAAGGACCTAAAGCGGTTCATCCGCTTCCCCTTCGCGCTCTATCGTAACAACCCGTACTGGATCCCCCCGCTGCTTGCGGATCAGCTGCGCACGCTGCGGGGGGAGACCAATCCGGCTTTTCAACACTGCACTGCTCGGTACTGGCTTGCCTATCGAGGCAAGGAGCTCTGCGGCAGGATCGCCGGGATCATCAATCACGCGTACATCTCCGCGTGGCGCAGCCGCTACGCGCGCTTCGGCTGGATCGATTTCGTTGATGACGAAGAGGTCTCGCGCGCTCTGTTCGAAGCTGTGGAATCCTGGGCACGAGCTGAGGGTATGACTGCGGTTCACGGTCCTTTAGGTTTTACCGACATGGATCACGAAGGCATGCTCGTCGAAGGATTCAACGAGCTGGGAACGATTGCGACGATCTACAACCACCCCTACTATCCGGTGCACGCGGAGAAACGCGGGTATCAGAAGGATGTTGACTGGCTCGAATATGAAATCGCGGTCCCACCATCCATACCTGAAAAGGCATTGAAAATCGCCGCGATTGCCGAGGAGCGTCGGCGCGTTCACGTGCTGGCCGCGAAAACGAGCAAAGACTTTCTTCCCTACGCCCACCAAATCTTCGACGTCATCAACACAACCTACAAAGATTTCTATGGATACGTGCCGCTGACGAAGGAGCAGATTGAGTGGTACGTCAAGCAGTACTTCCCGAATGTTGTTCCGGACTACGTGAAGGTGATCCTCGATGAGCAAAACAAGGTTGCCGGCTTCGTCATCGGCATGCCCTCGCTCTCCAGGGCATTTCAAAAGGCAAAGGGTCGGCTTTTCCCATTCGGCTTCATCCATATTTTGAAAGCACTCAAGAAGCCAAAGAGCATCGATCTCTTCTTGGGAGCCATTAGACCTGATTTACAAGGAAAGGGCGCAGACGCGCTTCTGATTACCTATCTGGCAAAATCGTGCCTCAAAAACGGAATTGTATCGGCTGAGTCGAATCCCGAGCTGGAGAATAACTTGCTGGTTCAGGGGCACTGGAAGCACTTCGATAGAAGACAGCACAAACGCAGACGGTGCTACATCAAGCACCTGCAATGATCCCGCACGCGTTGAAGTTGCTGGGCAAGTAGAGAAAGACAAATCGGATGAGTAGATGAGTAGTTGAGCAGTATCAGTATTTGAGGATTGAAGTAGCCAAGTAAGATCGAAAGAAACCCGACCTAGGTCGGGTTTCTCATTCTGTAGCTTATCCGACCGATCCCCCACGTCATGAGAGATATCAAAAGTCCGGGATACATCGGCTCAACGCCGAGCCAATAGGCAGGGACCCCGTTCGTGATGTTCAACTGGCCGTAGACCAAGCTGCTGGTTGACACAACACACCCAAGCAGCATCGCCCAGAACGCGAAACGAGATGAGATCTTCAGGGGCTCGAAGTAACTCGCCATCAGTGGTACGAGAAGGCCGGGGATAATTGCTGTCCCAATGGTGTACCAAATCTTGACAACTGATGGAATAATGAGTGAGAGGAGAATGGAAAAAAGCGCAGAAAGAACGAGGCCGATCTTTGTCCATCGATTGACGCGCTGTTCGCTTCCCATGATCGAAGATCCGTGACCTAACCGCCCCACGATATCCCGGCCAATCGTCGAAGCCGATATGAACATCAGGCTGCTGAGCGTCGACATGATAGTCGCAAGCATGCCAATGTAGAACAACCCTTTCGCGACACTCGGCAGCGTGATTTCAGCAAGGAGAGGGTAGGAGAAGGCCGGGTCCTCCAGAGTCGGAAGGGCGGCACGCGCGTACAGTCCGGCCATGCTCGTCATGAAATCGAAACAGAACCAGAACAGGATGGAAATGAGGATTCCCCGCTGAGCGGTTGCGCCATCCTTCGCGGCATAGCAGCGCTGGTGGAATGCCGGATCAACCAGCGTCCAGAGCGCGATGAAGAACCACACGGTGATGAATTGCCAGGAATTGCCTCCGTGCCAACTGAGATGAAGCGTTGGAACATTCGACTGGATGAAGTCCAAGCCGCCAAACTTGATGTATGCGAAGGGAATGATCAACGCGAATCCGAGAAACATCATCACAAACTCGAAGGCATTGGCCCACACGTCCGAGCGAAACCCTCCCCAGTACAGATAGCACACGGTGATGATCGTTGCCAACACCAGGCTCGTGGTCAAATCTATCCCAAAGATCAACTGCACCAGGACCCCCAGCATCAACACGTACGCAGCAGGCGTGACGAGAACGAACGTGAGGACGCCCCCGAGAAGCGCAGTGCGTCGGTCATACGATGCTTCTAGTTTGTCCGGGATTGTGACATGGTGCGTCGCTCGGACTTTCTTCGCCAGGAAGAGAGCGAACACAAGCGCGAACAGGTAGTACGGGACTCCAAAGACGACCCAGTTCGAGATTCCAAAACGGTAGGAGAACTCTCCGACGCCAAGGATCCCGCCATACCATGTCGAGACGAGCGTTGCGACAAACATCGGAAGCGTCAACGTTCGGCCTGCGAGGAGGAAATCATCAGTCTCGTTCCGTTGCCGACGCGCAGCTCGAAAACCGACGAAGACTACAGCAGCGAAATAGAGAAGGATGAGGAGGGAATCAACGAGGCTGAAATGGACCATTCAACAAAACAGTCAGGGGCGGGCGAAGAGTTTATAGAGAAGCAGGTGACCTTTTTTGACCTTGATTGTCACCGGAGTGTTGACAACGACATTGCTTGTTCCTTCCCGAACACCGAGCTCTAGCGCTTCATTGTCGAGCGCATACCGGAGGCCCTCCGTGGTGATCCCCTCACAACGGGTGAGTGGAATGAGCGAAACGACATCGCCCCGCTTTGCTTCGAAGGTGAGCTCTCGACCGACGTACATCACTTCACCGAGATCGTCGACAAACCGAATCACGGCGTCGGGGTAGAACTTCGGTAGAACGCCCAGGTTGCCAAGTGTATGGTCAATGCGCTTGCCTGAGGCACCGACCACAACTATGTGATCATACTTCTGCTTTAGTGCCCACGCGATCGCTTTTTCGAGATCCGTGGATTCATCATCTCGATCTTCATACCTCGGGACCTTGCGAAGCTTGACGAGAGCTTCGGCGTGAATGGAATCCAAATCTCCAACAATCGCATCCGGTAGAATCCCGAACTTGAGCGCCGAGTTCGCGCCTCCATCCGCGCAGATCACGATGCTTGACTCGCGCGCGAGTGATTGCAGAAGCCGTTTCTTGGGCACCTCACCATTTGCGATAACGAGAGCTCGTTTGGTCATTGCTGGTAGCGGTCGACGCGTTGGTTCGTCGCTGCAGGTGCAAGTTACAAATCAATCCGTAGAGAGGCAAAGATGTTCCGGTCGGCTGCCGGGAAAAACTCATCACCCTC
>JBBTCR010000097.1:0-5693 GCA_038043105.1 Bacteroidota bacterium | reverse complement strand
CGCCAGACCGACAAGTCTGTCGGGCTGGGTCGTTCGGGCGGGGTGCCTTCGTGGTAATGTTTTCAACCAGGCTTCTAGTGTCGGATCGAAGTCTCGACAAAGTCGAGACGGACTTCGACGGGACGAGCAGGGGGTCAAACAACTTGCGGAGTTCATCGAATTGGCTTAGATTAGCTTCGTTGATTTCGAGACTCGACCGATCCGATGGCGACAGAACCATTCCAACTCTTCAGCTTCCCACACCTCGTCATCATTGCGCTTGTGCCGCTGAGCGCAGCCGTTCTCGCTCGGTGGTCTCGAGACAACGGACAGCGCGCGCGATCCATCCGCATTACCCTGGGCTTGATCATTCTGATCAACGAATTAGCGTGGTATGGCTACTACGTGCAGCAGGGCTGGTTCGCATTTCCGTACAGTCTCCCTCTCCATCTCTGCGATGTCGTTCTCTGGCTGACAATCTACACAGCATTCACGGTCAAGCCCTGGGCCTTCGAGCTGATTTACTACTGGGGGCTCGCGGGCACAACAATGGCGCTGCTGACACCGGAAGTCTCGACGCCCGCGCTTTCATACTTAACGCTTCGTTTCTTGTTCGCACACGGCGTCATCATTACCACAATCCTATTCTTGACGTGGCGTAGGCTCCTTAGGCCCGGGAAAGGCTCGCATTGGCGCGCGCTTCTTTTCTTGCACATCTATGCAGGCTTCATCGGACTCTTCAATTACATTTTCAGAACTAACTTCTTCTACATCTGCGAGAAGCCAATCGAGGCTTCGTTGCTGGACTACATGGGTCCGTGGCCCATCTACTTGCTCGTCGGCGATCTGCTGGCCCTCGCCTTCTTCCGGCTCCTCTGGCTCCCATTCCGGCGCAGCACTTCGGGCTTGCAGGGTTGACACAACTTCGTCATTCTTCATTCACGATTCGACTTTCATTATTATCTCGGTTGCCTTTACCGCGCAGCCGCCTTGCATTAATTCGTGCTGCTTCTAATGAACCAATCCGATAACTCGCGTGAGCTGCTTGTTCAGGTCAACTATGACCCCGCCACACACCGACGCCTCGACGCCAGCGTGAACGAATGAACGCTTGACGAGCCTGCGATCGTCAAACGTATCTTGTGAATCCAAGAATCTAACCTCCGACGTTGCATCGAGGCTCGAAATCACTTACCTTTTTGCGACCAAATTGAGATGACGATTCCAAGAACATCGAGGAGCCCATGACTGCAGAGCAACCTGTGGCTTTAGTTCGCGCAATCGGGCGATGGAGTCTCGTAGCCCTCGTCATCAATTCGATTATCGGAAGCGGCGTTTTCGGCCTGCCGTCTGTCTTGGCGGGATTGATGGGCTCGGCGAGCCCGTACGCTGTCCTGCTTGGAGCAGTCGGCATCGGCATCATCATCGCGTGCTTCGCTGAGGTTGGATCGCAGTTTCGCGAGCCGGGCGGTCCGTACGTCTATGCACGTGAATCGTTCGGGAGATTCGTTGGCCTCGAGGTGGGCTGGCTGACATGGCTCGTCCGTCTGACGGCATCGGCCGCCAACGCAAACCTCTTCGTGAACTACTTCGCTGAGTTCTGGCCAGCGGCGTCGTCACCGGTCCCGCGTATTGCTTTGCTGACCGCGATCATCGGTCTGCTCGCATTTGTGAATTATCGCGGAGTTCGCAGCGGAACGACCACGAGCAACGTTTTCACTGTGGCAAAGCTTCTTCCACTGCTCATCTTCATCTGCCTGGGGCTTGTTTTCCTGGCGCGATCTTCGCCACCTCAACCGTCGGAACCCGCCTCAGCCGATTGGCTCAAGTCGGTTTTGCTGCTTGTCTTCGCCTACGGCGGCTTCGAGGCTGCTCTTATGCCGATGGGGGAGGTCAAGAATCCGAGGCGTGATACACCGTTCGCTCTCTTCACCGCGCTCATTACGGTCACTATTGTGTATGTCCTCGTTCAGGTCGTGGTTGTCGGAACACTGACCGACCCTAACAGCACAAACAGACCTCTTGCGACCGCTGCGCACGTTTTCATCGGGAGCGCGGGTGCCGCACTCATTACGATCGGCGCTCTGATTTCGGTGTTTGGCTATATTTCGGCGGCAATGCTCAATGTGCCCCGTCTGACCTACGCATTCGCTGAACGCGGGGACTTCCCGAAGCTCTTCAGCCTTGTGCATCCGAAATTCAAAACGCCACACGTCTCCATCGCCGTATTTGCATTACTTGTCTGGGGGCTTGCTGTGGCAGGCAGTTTCCAGTGGAATGCATCTATTTCCGCCGCGGCCCGCCTCCTGACCTACGGCGCCGTTTGCGCCGCCGTGTTGAAACTCCGCAGAGAGAAACCCGACGCGGATGCATTTCGTCTTCCCATGGGGAGCGGTGTTGCTGTACTCGGAATACTCGTCTCGCTCTTCCCTGTTTCCGCGATGGGAATCACTGAACTCATCGTGATCGTATTGACGACTGCCATTGCGTTCTCGCATTGGCTCTTCGTGCGAAAGGCAAACTAGTGTCGAGTCTCACAGATAGTTTGAATAAGTCGGCTGCCATTGTGTGCCATTCTGAGCGGAAATGCGCCATTTCAGGCTCGGGGTTTATTCTGAGCCAGTCCGAAGGACCCCTTTCCGAAGGAACCCTTCGGGTCGGGGAGGCTCACCAGCCCGCCATGCGGTCTGGCGGGTAAGCCTTTGGCTTAAAAGAAATTGTGAGTCGAGACACTAGCCCTCAGAAATATCCTGCAGCGAAATTCACTGACGTTCGGGTCGAATCAGAAGAAGCAAGTCTCATTGCCCCTTGATATCGTCGCCTGCGAACACAAGTGGGCACCGATCGTGCATGGGAATAGTTCACGGAACTCACAGGCACAGGCCCAGAAAGGGTACCGATCATGAATCACAAGTTCACGATTCATCTCTTCCCCATAGCGCTGATACTTCTCACCGCGTTCCCCACCCAGCCTGCACGATGTCAGTTGCTTTTCTCAATCTCTTTCCCCAGAGAACGGAGTGCGGCGCCCCTCGACGGGCGCGTGCTGCTCATGATCTCTGCGGATAGTGCGCGCGAGCCACGATTTCAGATCAGCGACGGCCCAAACACACAGCAGATCTTCGGCATCAATGTGACTGGCTGGAGAGCCGGTCTGCAAGCGGTGATCGACATGAAGGTGCTTGGTTATCCAAAGAAATCGCTGAGTGGTATACCTCGAGGCGAGTATTGGGTGCAGGCGTTGCTCCACAAGTATGAAACATTCCTGCGCGCGGATGGCCACGTCGTGAAGCTGCCGATGGACCGCGGCGAAGGTCAGCAGTGGAGCCGCGCGCCGGGCAACCTCTATAGCACACCGAAGAAAGTACTCATTGATCCTGCACGCAACCAGACGATTGGCATTACGCTCGATAAGGAGATCCCGCCCATTGAACCGCCGAAGGACACGAAGTTTGTCAAGCACGTCAGGATCAAGAGCGAGAGGCTTTCGAAATTCTGGGGTCGCGATATGTACCTTGGCGCGTGCGTTTTGCTGCCGTATGGCTTCGACGAGCATCCGAATGCACGCTACCCGCTCGTCATCAACCACGGACATTTCCCCTACACGTTCGGCGGATGGCGGGAGACTCCACCCGACACCACTCTGAAGCCCGACTACAGCGAGCGCTTTCGGATTCACGGTTACAACAAAATCCAGCAGGAGTATGCCTACAAGCTGTATCAAGACTGGACAAGCTCGACCTTCCCGCGCTTCGTCAAGATCGAAATCCAGCACGCCAATCCGTATTACGATGATTCGTATGCAGTCAACTCCGCCAACCTCGGCCCCTATGGCGATGCGATCATGTATGAGCTCATCCCATACATCGAGAAGCAATTCCGTTGCATCGGTCAGGGCTGGGCGAGATTCCTCTACGGCGGCTCAACCGGCGGCTGGGAGGCCCTCGCCGCACAGGTCTTCTATCCCGATGAGTTCAATGGCTGCTGGGCCGCGTGTCCTGATCCGATCGACTTTCGTGCCTATACCGTGGTAAACATCTACGAGCATACGAATGCATACACCATGGACAGCCAGTGGAAGAGCACTCCTCGACCGGGTTTGCGGAACTATCAAAACGAAGTCACAACGACGATGGAGGAAGCGAACCGGCTTGAGCTGGTGCTCGGAGACAACGCTCGCTCGGGCGGGCAATGGGACATCTGGCAGGCGGTCTACTCGCCGGTGGGCAACGACGGATATCCGAAACCGATCTGGGACAAGCTGACCGGCAAGATCGACAAGAAAGTAGCGGAGTATTGGCGGGAGAACTACGATCTCAGCTACATCCTGCGGCGCGATTGGGCAAGATTGGGTCCAAAGCTCCGGGGGAAGATTCACATTTACGTCGGAGAACTCGATAACTTCTATCTGAACAATGCTGTCCATTTGATCGAAACTGTGCTGAGAGATCTGAAGGATCCCCCTGCCGATGCCGAAGTGGACTACGAGTGTCTGGCCGAACATTGTTGGAACGGCGATCATGCTCATCCGATCTGGATTTCGCGATTGATGTATCATCAGATTCACGCGCCGAAAATCCTGGAAAGAATCCGTACGAGCGCTCCCCCCGGAGCCGACACCACGAGCTGGCGGTACTAATGAAGTGCTGATGCTGCTCGAACGGGGAGACACGGAAGCGCTCACGACCTCCGGCGCGAAGAACGCGCGTCCGGCTGAGAGGGTGACTGGTTGCCGCAAACTCCCCTGGAGAGAACGATCAATCTTCCGCGACGAGACTTGACGTACGAGACCATTATTCCATTCTCATCAACAATCAAACAAGGAGCAACTCTATGTCAGCCAAGAACATCATTCTTGCGACGGTCCTCGGAGGGATAGCCTTTTTTCTTTGGGGAGCCATCTCTCACATGCTACTTCCCTTTTCGAACAGCGCGCTCTTGAAGTTCCAGGATCAGGATGCGATCACGCAGGCAATTATCGCCAACGCGCCAAGCTCGGGTGTGTATTTCTTGCCAAACATGACTGAGCGCACGAGTGGGATGACTCAGGAAGAATTCGATGCTGCAAACAAGAGGGCCGAAGACCAGATGATGAACGGCCCCTTCATGCTGGCTTCGGTTCGGCTTGGACCAATGGGTTCGTATCCTCTCTACTTTGCCTTCCAGCTCATCACGGACATGCTTGCAGCGCTTTTCATCGGAATTGTTCTTGCCAGAGTGCAGATACCTTACTGGAATCGCGTACTGTTGAGCCTGTGCGTTGGATTGGCGGGATTTGTGGCGTTCAGTCTGCCTCAGTGGAACTGGTACGCATTCAGCAATGCGTTCACGTTTGCGGAGCTTGTGGATGCGGTCGCCGGGTTCTTCCTTGCCGGGCTCGTGATTGCCAGGTTCGTGCCGGGCAAGGAAGAAACACCCAAGCCAAGCGCTCAGGCCTAGAAGAGCCGAAACCTTCCGAAGGTTCTCAGCGCCCTCTTCCAGACCTTCAGAAGGTTCCAAAGCTGGCGCGGAGACTTAGAGCTTGTATATCTCTATGCGCGAGAACAAGTCTACCATTGTCAGCTGACGGAATTTTTGGCGGATCTGATTTCAATGAGGGACGAAGATCTTGTAAACAATGTGCAATTTCGCGACATTTGTGGGGGTCAACAAGTCCCTGAACCCACAGCGATCTCAGCCAAATCCTAAATCATAGGTAAGTGGTGCGGTCGGTA
>JBBTCR010000096.1:0-3559 GCA_038043105.1 Bacteroidota bacterium | reverse complement strand
TCTGGCCGTTCCCGGAAAAGCGCGTCAGAGAGCTGGCGGGCCGTGTCAAGGCGTTCGTCGTACCTGAGCTAAATATGGGTCAGATGGTCTACGAAGTCGAGCGATGCGTTGCGGGAAAATCCAAGGTCGTATCCGTGCCGCACGCAGGCGGAACAGTCCACCAGCCGAAAGACATCTACACCGCGATTGAGAAATCTTTGCGAGGAAAATAGACAATGGCAGAAGAACTTTACGACATTGAGGCGACAATTCCGGCGAATCCGATCGAGGGATTTCTGCGCATGGACCGGATGCCGCACATCTGGTGTCCGGGGTGTGGCATTGGAACAACGGTGAACTGCTTTGTCCGCGCCCTCGAAACAAGCGGATTGAATCTCGACAAGGTCGCTGTTGTTTCCGGCATCGGCTGCACAGGGCGTGTGGCGGGATATCTGAGGCTGGATTCGTTTCACACGACGCACGGGCGAGCGATTCCGTTTGCAACCGGTCTGAAGCTGGCGAATCCGGAGCTGAAGGTTGTGGTCTATAGCGGCGACGGAGATCTCACCGCTATCGGCGGAAATCACTTCATTCATGCCGCGCGCCGCAATGTCGATATGACTGTTGTTCTGATCAACAACTTCATCTATGGAATGACCGGCGGACAAGTAGCGCCCACGACGCCGATCGGTGCAACTGCTTCCACGGCCCCCCACGGGAATTTTGAAGAAACGTTCAATCTTCCATTTCTCGCCGAGTCATGCGGTGCTGTGTATGTCGCGCGGTGGACTTCATACCACGTCCGGCACGTGACAAAGTCCATCAAAGAGGCTTTGCTCAAGAAAGGCTTTTCTTTTGTGGAGATCCTTGCACCGTGTCCAACCCTCTATAGTCGCCGCAACAAGCTGGGCGACGGGCTGGAACAGATGATTTACTACCGGGACCATAGTGAAGTCAAGAACGGCGCCGACACGAAGACAGTCGCGCTGGATTTTCAGGGGAAAATCATCGTCGGAAAATTCGTTGACAAGGAACGGCCCACCTATCTTGACGCGATGAACGAACATTTCCAAAAGCGGCTAGGTGACCGGTACGTTCCGTCTGATGAAATAAGGAAGTTGATCCATGCCTAGAGTTGAGATCAAGATCGGTGGCTTCGGCGGACAAGGGGTGATCCTCAGCGGATATATCCTTGGGAAAGCCGCTTCGATCTACGACAACAAGTATGCGACGATGATCCAAGCCTTCGGTCCCGAAGCGCGCGGCAGCGCATGCAGTGCGCAGCTCATCATTTCGGACGAGCCGATTAGCTATCCGTACATCGTTGCGCCCAACGTGATGGTCCTGATGTCGCAGGAGGCGTATTCAAAGTTCTCTCCCGAGCTTGCGACCGGCGGAACTCTTCTCACAGAAGAGGATCTCGTCGCGACCCACAATCTCCGGAAGGACGTTCAACACTTCTCGATCCCCGCGACGAGGTTCGCGGAGGAACTGGGGAAGAAGCTCGTGCTCAACATCGTCATGCTCGGGTTTGCGACGGCTATAACGAACATCGTCGGTGCAGAAGCTGTGAGGAGTGCTGTGAAGGTCTCTGTGCCGAAAGGGACGGAGGAGCTCAACCTTTCTGCTTTTGAACGAGGGTATGAATACGGGCTGAAAGTCGTGAGGAAGGAACAGGTGCGCGTCGATTGACGCTGTATCCTGGGCTCTCTTGCGCGGCACTCGCTTGAGAGAATCCCAGACTTGTCATTGATCTTGACTTCAACAGAAAGCCCAGGGTCTTCACACCTTGGGCTTTTTACTGTGCTTCGAGGATAGGTTTCTGAGATTTGCCCTTTCGCGGCTAGGAAGTCAGGTTGCTTGCCGAGCTTTGTTTGAATATCATTGATATGAACATCGATCGCAAGGTCCGGGGTCACTCACATTCAATGACAGGAGCCAAGAATGAGCGACACGCGCGTAGACTGGCACGAGTATTTCATGAAGATCGCCGACCAGGTCGCAACACGAAGCACGTGCGACAGGAAACACGTCGGCGCGGTCATTGTCAGAGACAAAACCATCCTCTCGACCGGCTACAACGGAAGCCTGCGGGGAGCGCCGCACTGCGACGACGTCGGCCACGACATAGAAAATGGCCATTGCGTCCGGACGGTTCATGCGGAGGCGAACGCCGTAGCGCAGGCTGCCAAGAATGCTGTGGGGATTGATAACTCCGAGATCTACGTCACGGCCTCCCCGTGCTTGACCTGCTTCAAGCTGGTCGCTAACTGCGGTATTCGATTTGTGTACTACAAGGAGTTCTATCGGGACGAGCGGATCACAGAGTACGCGAAGCAGGCAGGAATCCAGCTCATTTATATGGGCAAGACTCCGTAGATGTCCGTCATCTCACTTCAGAATCGGCCCAGCAAGATGACGGACATCTTCCCGGAAAAAATGAAAAAGCCTGAGCTTGGGCTCAGGCTTTTTTCTGGGAATCGGCGGTCTTGGCACTCTTTCCTTTTTCTTTCTGTTTTACGTTTTCCCCTCCACAATCTTGATCTCTTCCTCCGTTAGCCCGTACAGCTCATAAACGAGCTGGTCTATCTGCTTGTCTGTGGCTTCGATCTGGCGCTGGATGACGGTTTTCTCGTGCTCGGTCTTGGCGGCGGGCTTGCCCGCCGTCTTTGTGGCGGGAAGCTGCTTGTGCAAGGCCAACATCTGCTCCACAAGTTCCACCATTTTATCGTGTCGGGTCTTGTCGGCTCTTGGAATTGGAAACTGCAGGATATCTCGGATCATTATTTGTGGAAAAGTGTCTTCTGATGATATCTGAAACTTCTTCCTGAAATACCAACCGATCAGGCGCGAGTTTAGAATACCGAGGATATACTCATGTGAGAGCTTGCTCTCACTCTTGAGCTTCAGAATGAAGAGCAGAGTGTTGCAGTACGAAGTCTCTTTGACATAGGTGCTGATCAGAGTTGCACCGACAATTTTGCGGATGAGTATCTTTTCCCCCAAGAAATTCGCGGCTTCTCGAGGTGCTGCAAGCCAAGGTCCGTACTTTATCCAATTGTTCTTTTTCCACGGCAGTTCATACCGTCCAACATGCTTTCCGTCAAACAGCGGTAACCACTCATCCCCACGTTTGTTGTCAGAGGTGAATGGTTTCTTCTCTCTTGTCATTTCCGTCTGCGGTGGAGTACCTTTGCCTACTTCATAGGCCTTTATTCCAGAGAACATCTCCGCGATAGAATCAATGGTCAAGGTTTCACGATCAAGCTTGGACAAGACGATGTGCTCACGCGAAGTTGCCTGCACATTGAACGATTCCTGTTTCCACCAGAGTTCGGTGTTAACATACTGTTCTCTGTCGGCCTTTGTAAGGCCATAGATTGATGTTTTCTTGTTGAAGCTGCGAATAAAGACACTTGATGGGTGAAACTGGTGGACCTTTGGTGCCTTGGAGGCAAAGAGTATAGTCGTGTCAACAACAGCTGCTTCGAAGACATTTGACGGTAAGACTACAAGTTGCAGTAATCTGGAATTCGCTAGTAGATGCCTCCGAATTGCCTTTGAAAAAGCCAGGTTCAAA
>JBBTCR010000095.1:0-1627 GCA_038043105.1 Bacteroidota bacterium | reverse complement strand
GATCTCTGGCGTCACCTCGAGCGCGACCAGAATATTCTTGACCCTCCGCGACCGATTACCGACTTGAAGGCCAACGTTGTCCCGTTCCCAGGCTGTCCACCGCGGAGCCCATTCGTCAAAGAAGCGCTCAAAGTCGGCGACAGTCATAGGCAATGCCACTCTGCAAAAACAAAGTGTCCCGCTTATTGGGCGGGACACTTTGCGGAAGCTTGTGTTCTGGAAAACTTGTAGTCGAGTTGTTTGGTCCTTGTTCGAATCGCCATCGTTAAGAAACTGAATCCTACGTCAAGCAGACTTGCCAGCATGCTCCCTGGGAATTCATCGCTGGTAAAAGTATAGCAAAATTCGGGTTGAATAGCAATACCCCTCTTCGTCGCATTGGTCACTGCCCGCCTTGGACAGAAACGAACGATCCCGCTCAAGGGCGGGATCAGAGGTGCACAAACGCGTTCGGAAGTGTAGCCCAGTGCTACGATCTCATTCCCTTTTCCTCGGCGGCCCCGCGAAAATCAATTCGTTCAAAACTGATGTCACGAAGTCGCTTTACCTCTGACTCGATTTTGTCAAAACTGTCTTCGAATTCCTTTAGTACGTTTCGATCCTCCTCTGAGAGATCGTGCCTCCGGATGAGATCTGCGCTGATCTTGATGGCGGCAAGCGGGTTGTTGAATTCATGGCACACCGTCACGACCAGTTCGCGAATAGCCTCCGCACGTTTCTCGGCAATCAGCATACGTTTCTCAACCGCTTTGATCTGCTTATGCATGCGCGCCCGGTCGAGGACATTGATGATGGTTCGGGGCAGCAGGGACTCTGCCAAGTCCTCCTTGATCAGGAAGTCCTCGACCCCCAGCTTCATCGCTTCGATGGCAAGCTTGAAGTCCCGGGTTGCGGTGATGAAGACGATGGGGATCTCCGAATTCATCTGGTTCAGCTGAAGACAGAACTCGAGGCCGTTGGAGCCTGGAAACACATAGTCGGTCAGAATAAGGTCAATAGCTGGGTTCTGTTTGAGCTCTTGGAGGGCGTCCTCGACGCTTTCCTTCCAGATCAATTTGAATTCGCGGTTCTGAAACTGCTGGAGCTGATATTGTACGATCTTGGCAAAGCTGATGTCGTCATCCACCAGCATCGCGGTGATAGGTTTTGGGCCTTTTGGGGAAATCGGCGTACTCATAATCTCATCCAAGTTAAAAGAAGTTTCAGTCACTTGCAATTGGGGCTGCAACAGGACCGCTTGCCCCGTATCGCTTCACAGGGTGAAGGTTGCTTTTCTTGGGGAAATTCTCTATACTCAAACGACTCTCGCTGATGGGGAATGAGGCGTGGATTGCTCAACATCAGCCAAAGGCTGATGCCCGCCCGCCAACGCGGTTCGGGCGGGAGCCTTCGGCTCAAGTAAGCAGGCCGTCCAAGGAGAATTGTTATGCCAGAAAAGAACAGAATTCTTGTGGTGGACGACGAAGATGCGCTACGAACCGTCTTGAGTGCAGAGTTGGAAGGGGAGGGGTATAAAGCGTCTTGCGCAGCGGACGGCGCCTAGGCGATCAACCTCCTGAAGTCCGATTCGTTTGATCTGATACTTCTGGACATCAACATGCCCCGGAAAGATGGCTACGAGGTCTGC
>JBBTCR010000094.1:0-1156 GCA_038043105.1 Bacteroidota bacterium | reverse complement strand
CTGTTTTCATACCTTTAGTATGACCATTGTTATACCACCTGTCAAGTCATTACAGGGGCGAAATGAAACGTGAGCATAACGGCCAGGTTAAGCTGCGTGCGAGGCGGCGCGCTTTTCCTACAGTCTTTTCATAAAAGCGTGACGCCGAAGAGCCGTCAGCTTCAACCGGTGGTTATGCGGCATTTAATGGAGTAATGCGCGCAATCTTCTTCTTGATTGACCTTTTTGCATCCCAAAGATCAACGGCACGCTGTGCGTTGAGCCAAAACTCCGGGCTGGTGCCGAACAACCGGGAAAGACACAGGGCCATCGCAGGACTCACGGCGCGGCGCTCGCGGAGCAGCTCGTTCACGGTCTGGCGAGACACCCCGATGGCCTTCGCGAAACCGGAAACGGTTAAACCATAATCCGGAAGAAAATCCTCGCGGAGCATTTCTCCAGGATGAGTCGGTCGGACTTTCCTTTCCCCCGTATTAGGAATGCTCATGACTTCCCTCTCTTTCAGTGGTAATCCGTTATTTCCACGTCGTACGCGTCACCGTCAACAAATCGGAAACAGATCCTCCATTGAAGGTTGATAGAAATAGAAAACTGTCCCTTGCGATCCTTTTCCAATGCATGGAAACGGTTGCTGGCAAGAGCCTTCAGATCGTCTAAACCCTTCGCGACATCCAGATATTGCAGGCGCCGCTGCGCACTCTTCCAAACGCCCGGCGAAAGCCGTTTCGACTTCCCGGTGTCGTACAACTCCTTCGAATGTCGGTCAGCGAACGTCTTGATCACGTCTCAACTGTAAACCGTCACGTGACGCTTGTCAACCATGATTGTCCGCCTAGACAACGCTCCGGTTAAGCTGCGGGCGTCAGGATTTAACCCAGGCGAGCCGTCAGCTACAACAGGTGACGGGGGAGCAGAAGGAGATCCTGAGGGAATTGGGCGTGCCCCCTCTCCCGGCTGCCCTCCGGGGAAAATGTAGCGTATAAAATGGATGGCTCAAAATCGTATCTCATCGATAATCAAATGAAATACGGAAACAGGGTGTCGAACTTCGGATGCTCGAACCGGTGCGCTAAACGTCAAGCGTGTACACCGTGGTGTTCTCCAACGGTGATTGTCTGGGGTGTCCGAGGAAGAAGAAGTGCCCGATCAAGCCGGT
>JBBTCR010000093.1:0-3045 GCA_038043105.1 Bacteroidota bacterium | reverse complement strand
TCCGCTCCACTACCCTCTTCACCGCTTCTTGGACTATTTTATCCTCGAAGCAAGCCACGGACGCTCCGAAATGCACTCGATGACAAGAAGCCTTTGGGATCTACGCGGATTACCCATCCGTTTCATCCCTTCCGAGACCAAACATTCAAGATTCTAAAAACGCGGCTCGTAGCGGGTCGCGAAACATTAATTCTCGAAGGCACCTACCGCGGTACTTTTTCGGTTCCCAGGGAATGGACGGATCGGGCCGTAACCGATCCCACTCTTTCGTCGCCGCGAGCTTTGTCATTTCGGCACCTCTTGATGCTCGTCGAAGTGACCGAGAGTCTTACAAAATTTAAATCCAAGAAGGAGGTTGACCAATGATTCATGAACCGCAATACTCGGACCAGTTTTATAACTGGTCCGAAAGGAAGTGGGATTATTATGGCTCGCTCAGTGGCATCGCTGCGCCAACGGAGAAAAATGCTCATTCAAAAAATCAAGCGCGCAAATTATGCCATTCTTCGTGGCTCTGTTATCGAGCGGTTCAAGCGTTGCGGAAACCCAGCCTGCAAGTGCTCGGAGGGCAAGGGCCATGGACCAAAGTATTACCTATCCGTGAGCAAACCAGGAGAACGACCAGAAATGGACTACGTGCCCCAGGCTCTCCATCGCAATGTGACAGACTATCTGGAGAATTTCCAGGCATTGCGTCAGAGTCTCGAAGAGCTTTGCGAAATAGATCGAGAACTCGTGCGCCTCAAGGAGCCACTATAGAAAGGGAAACGAGATATTCAGCCTGTTACGACAATGATCCCTTCGATAGCGACTTCGGTCAGTATCCTTCTTGCCAACATGATCCAGAATTTCTTGGAATGTCCAAGCAACTGGGAGGCCGACCATGATGTCCAAGATCCAAGAGACCCATACAAGCAAGATTGCTCATGTCTATCTCCGCCAATCGACGATGTGGCAAGTGCGCCACAACCAGGAGAGCACCGAACGGCAGTATGCGCTGAAGAACAAAGCCGAACTGCTTGGCTGGCCGCCTCACTTGATCAAAGTCCTCGATGGCGACCTGGGACTCTCGGGCTCGCAAATGTCGAACAGAGAGGACTTCAAGACGATCGTCACCGATGTATCGATGGGGAAAGTGGGAGCGGTATTCGCCATCGAGGCGTCTCGACTTTCGCGCTCATGCACCGACTGGCACAGACTCTTAGAACTCTGTGCACTCACGGGCACACTGATTATCGACGAGGATGGTTGCTACAATCCTGCCGACTTCAACGATCAACTTCTTCTTGGCCTGAAGGGGACCATGTCAGCCGCGGAGCTTCATTTCATTCGCGCGCGCCTCCAGGGTGGGAAGCTAATCAAAGCGAGAAAAGGAAAGTTGCGCCAACCGCTACCAGTGGGTCTCTGTTTTGACGAAGAGAACAATATCGTCTTGGACCCTGACGTTGAGGTGCAAGGCGCAATCAAGCAGCTCTTTGCCGCATTCAAGGAAACCGGCACCGCTTACGGCGTTGTACTAAAATTCGCAAAAGAGAACGCTCGTTTTCCGAAACGATCGTACGGGGGAATCTGGAAGGGGCGTCTTATTTGGGGACGGCTCACTCATTCCCGAGCATGTGGGGTCCTTAAGAATCCCGCCTACGCTGGCTCCTATGTCCACGGCCGATACAAATATGTAAAAAGATTGTCGCCTGAAGGAAAAATCCAGTGCAAGATAGTAAAACTTCCTATGGAGTCATGGCAGGTCCATTTGCAAAATCACCACGACAAATACATTTCCTGGGAGGAATTTCTCCGCAATCAAGCCGCCTTGGAACAAAACCGCACAAACGCGTCGGCCACAGTGCTGAATAGCCCTGCCAGAGAAGGCTTAGCGCTCCTGCAAGGACTTCTCATTTGTGGCATTTGTGGGCGTGGAATCTACACGAGATATACCGGCAATGGCGGTGTTTACCCGACCTACCAATGCAACTGGCGAAAACGTGAGGGACTCTCGTCCAACTATTGCCTCGCCGTACGCTGCGACATCATGGACAAAGCGGTCGCCGGGCGCATGCTTGAGGTCATCCAACCGGAACAGCTCCAACTCGCTATCAAAGCCTTCGAAGAACTGGAGCAGCGCCAAAAATCCAATGAAAATCAGTGGCGAATGAAAATTGAACGATTGTCTTATGAAATGCAACTCGCGCAACGCCGTTACGAAGAAGTTGACCCGGCCAATCGTCTTGTCGCCGGAACATTGGAAAAACGTTGGAATGACGCACTGGTGTTACTTGAGCAGACGAAAGAAGAATATGGAGAATATCAAAAAACAGAGACTCTGAAGGCAACCGCCCACCAGAGATCCGAAATCATGGCGCTCGCTAAAGATTTGCCTAGGCTCTGGCGTTCACCCACGACGCAAGCGAAGGATCGAAAGCGTATCCTGCGACTGCTGATCAAAGACATCACCATAGAACGCAACATGGCTCGTAAAGAGGCGACTCTCCACGTGCGGTGGCAGGGAGGTGCCTCGGAAGACATTGTCGTCGAGCTGCCACTAAACATGGCCGACCGAGTCCGCTACCCGACACCAATCGTCGATCGCGTCAGAAATCTCGCTCTCAACAAAATAGACTCCGAGATTGTGGTAGTTCTGAACCAAGAAGGCCTGAAAAGCGCTACCGGAAAGCCTTTCACCGTCGACATGATCGAATGGATCCGCTTCAAGCATCACATTCCCCGTCCTCAGCTCAAACGGCCAGAAGAGCTCACTGTCGCCGAAACAGCCTCTCGCCTGAAAGTGGGCCCATTGGTCATCTACAAATGGATCAGCCGCGGATTTTTGCGGGCAAGACGTTTGAATAACGGCTCACCGCTTTGGATTACGATGTCTGGCGAAGAACAATCGGAACTCGCCGGAAAGATCGCCAAAATGAAACCAGAGTCGCCGCGACAGTATCTAAGATCCAAAACCCTATTTGCAGTAGGTGCAGTATGAATTCACCGTGCCTTCGGTCGTGGATCGTTTCATTCAGCAGTCGGTTCTGCAGGTCATGCAGGGAA
>JBBTCR010000092.1:0-5636 GCA_038043105.1 Bacteroidota bacterium | reverse complement strand
GAAAGCGACTGGCCTGTTGATCCTCTGCACGGGAAAACAGACGAAGAGCCTGAGCCAGTTCACCGGCCTCGACAAAGAATACGTTGGAACGTTTGAACTCGGAGTACGAACGCCGAGCCTTGACTCCGAGACTGAAGTTGTGGAACGGTTCGATTATTCCGCGGTAACCATTGACGGGCTTCGCTCCACCGCCCGAACGTTTATCGGCAAGCAGCAACAGAAACCGCCAATGTACTCCGCGGCAAAGTATGGCGGAAAGCCGCTCTACAAGTACGCGCGGCAGGGAAGGACGCTCGACAGGGCGTCGAAGGAGATTGAGGTCTCGGAATTCGAGATACGATCCTTCGCGTCCCCGCTCGTCGAGTTCCGTGTCGTATGTTCAAAAGGGACATACGTTCGAAGCCTGGTGGATGATCTGGGGACCGCATTGGGCTGCGGCGCCTCACTGAGGGCGCTCCGCCGCACACGGATCGGTCCATTTCGGGTCGAGGGCGCTCTTAGTATCCAGGAACTGGAGTCGCTCAAACACGAGACAACAACGCAGCAACATCCGAATCATGAGACGTGCATTCCAGATTAGTGAAGTTGAATACCAGAAAAACTCGGTCGTAACGGTCGGATCGTTCGACGGGGTGCATCTTGCCCATCGTCAGGTGATTGGCGAAGTCGTTCAGCGCGCACGCGCCCGTAGCGGACGGAGCGTGGTTCTGACCTTTGAGCCTCACCCCAAGGAAGTTCTGAGTGGGACTCCGGTCCATCTGCTTACGACCTTGGATGAGCGGCAACAATTCTGCGAGGAGCTGGGCGTCGATCTGTTCGTCGTGATTGAATTTACGTACGAGTTTTCCCGTCAATCGTCCCGCGATTTTCTTCTCCGATACATCGTCCAGGGGACTGGTGTGAGCGAAGTGATTGAGGGGTACGATCATCACTTCGGACGGGATCGGGAAGGAAGTATCGAAGAACTACTGAAACTCGGAAAAGAATTTGAGTTTTCGGTCGTGGCAATGAAGCCGGTCTACGTTGATGAAGAGGTTGTCAGCAGCAGCAAGATTCGGCAACATCTCCTTGAGGGCAGGGTTGACCGCGCGCACCGGTTACTGGGAAGGCCGTACGCCGTGAGCGGTGTGGTCGTTCGCGGGGATGGCCGCGGAAAATCACTCGGCTATCCAACGGCCAATCTGCAGCTTGCATCGACGAGGAAAGTCATTCCGCAAAACGGAATTTACTTCGCACGCGTCAATCTGGGTCATGACAACCTCTTCGGTATGGTGAGCGTCGGCGTTCGACCAACCTTCGGTGAGAACGGCCAGCGCACCGTTGATGTCAATATCCTCGACTTCCAGGGAGATCTCTACGGGAAGGATATTCAGATCCAGTTTCTGAAAAGGCTCCGCGATGAGATCAAGTTCGACTCTGTGGAACAGCTCATCGAGCAGATGCATCGCGACAAGGCCGACAGCCTAAAGCTTCAGCAGGTGCACTCATCCGAGTCACAGTACTCACGTACCTAACGTTCAAAATTATTCATCGTATGAACCGTTCATTCGTAAGGAGCTGCAATGCCCATCACAAAAGAAGAAAAGGTAGAAATCGTTAAGAAGTACGGGAAGGACGCGAACGATACCGGAACACCCGAGGTTCAAATCGCGATTCTGACGGCCCACATCAATAGCCTGTCGCCACACCTTGACAGCCACGTCAAGGATCATCACGGCCGGCTGGGACTTCTGAAACTGGTCGGAAAACGGAGAAGGCTCCTTGACTACCTCGTGAAAAAAGACATCAACCGATACCGAAAGATAATCCAAGAGCTCGATATCCGAAAGTGATCTCGGCGGACGTCGCGACAATCGGTTGGACAGCATCAAAGAAAGAACAATAAACCTATGATAGTAACAAAAGAAGTAGAACTTGGCGGAAAGGTCATCTCCTTCGAGACCGGCCGCTTTGCCAAACAGGCCCATGGGGCCGTGATGGTTCGGTATGCCGACACCATGGTGCTCGCCACCGTCGTGAGCGCGCAAGAGTCGAAGGAAGCGCAGGATTTCTTTCCCCTGCAGGTCGAATACCGCGAAAAGCCCGCCGCCGCCGGGAAAATTCCAGGTGGCTTCTTCAAGCGCGAGGGTCGCCCGTCGGAGAAAGAAGTCCTTTCATCACGTCTCATTGACCGTCCAATCCGGCCGATGTTTCCAAAGGACTATTTCAACGAGACGCAGCTTCTCGTGACAGTGTATTCGTCCGATATGCAGCACGACGGCGACATCCTCGGCGCATGTGCGTCCTCGGCCGCCCTGATGGTCTCCGACGTCCCCTTCGACGGTCCCATTGCCGAGGTTCGCGTTGGACGCGTTGACGGGCAGTTCATCATCAATCCCACATACGATGAACTGGAAAAAAGCGATATGGATATTATTGTCGCCGGAACCGACGATTCCATCGTGATGGTAGAAGGGGAGTCAAGAGAAATATCAGAATCGGATATGCTCCAGGCGCTGAAGTTCGGCCACGAGGCAATCAGGGTGCTCTGCCGCGTTCAAGTGGAGCTCGCGCAAGCCGTCGGGACACCGAAGCGCGGCGTCGTCGCACCTCAGTTTCCTGAAGGATTGATGGAGGATGTTCATACACTCGCTAGCACGAAGCTCCAAGAGCTGAGCCGCACGGTGTTGACCAAAGATCAACGCTCGGAAGCAACATCGAAGATCTACGAGGAGGTCAACCAGGCGCTTGCCGAGAAGTATCCTGAACAAACCGACACGATCAATGGCATCCTCCACGATATCGAGCGCGCAGCGATGCGCTCGATGATCCTCGAGGAGAAGAAGCGACTCGATGGCCGCGGCTTGACGGATATACGCCCCATCATGTGCGAGGTGGGACTTCTGCCAAGAACGCATGGCTCCGCGCTCTTCACACGAGGCGAAACGCAGAGTTTGACCACTGTTACGTTAGGCACAAAGCTCGATGAACAAATCCTTGAAGGCCTCTTTCCGGAGACCAGTAAGCGCTTCATGCTTCACTACAATTTCCCGCCGTTCAGTGTCGGTGAAGTCAGACGCATTGGATCTCCAGGGCGACGAGAAATCGGCCACGGCAATCTCGCGGAACGATCCTTGACAAACCTCATTCCGGCTGAAGCTGAGTTTCCGTACACGATTCGGATCGTATCAGATATCCTCGAGTCGAATGGCTCTTCATCCATGGCAGCCGTTTGTGCTGGAACACTCGCTCTCTTCGACGCCGGCGTGCCTCTCAAACGCGCCATAGCCGGAATCGCCATGGGCCTCGTCAAAGAAGGGGAGAAGGTAGCCATTCTGAGCGACATCCTCGGAAACGAGGATCATCTTGGGGACATGGACTTCAAAGTGGCCGGCACGGCGTACGGCATCACGGCATTCCAGATGGACATCAAGATCAAGGGCCTCACGCTCGAGATCGTGGAGAAGGCCCTCGCTCAAGCCAAAGAAGGACGGCTCTATATTCTCGATGTCATGTCGAAAACCATCGAAGCGCCTCGCCCCGAGATCTCGCAGTACGCACCACGTCTCCAGACCATTAAGATTCCGGTCGATATGATCGGACCATTGATCGGTCCGGGCGGAAAGAACATCAGACAACTGGTGAAAGACACCGGTGCCGAGATCAATATCGAGGACGACGGAACGGTAACAGTAGCCGCTGTTCAAAAGGAATCTGCGGACAAGGCAATCGCGGCAATTCGCCGAATGACCGAACTACCCGAAGTGGGAAAGGTCTATCAAGCGACAGTCAAGAAGATCATGGAGTTCGGAGCCTTCGTTGAGATCCTGCCGGGCAAAGAAGGTCTTGTTCACATATCACAACTCGACACCACTCGCGTCGCAAAAGTGGAGGACATCGTGAAGGTGGGGGACACCATCGAGGTGAAACTCATGAAGATCGATGAGGAGGGGCGACTGAACCTCAGCCGCAAGGCCCTGTTACCGGGGGGAGAAAAAGCGCACGAAGAGATGAACCGACCACGCGAGAGGCGCGAGAGACCTTCGCACGACAAACATGGCAGTCCGCACAAACGACACTGAACTATTCTCTTTGTCGGGTTAGACTACATCCTCACACCGTCAGAACCAGCTACAATCGTACCGCCTGGTCGTGTGAGGATTTTTCATTCATACACTCAAGTGACACAAAAGATCTCGACGGCCAAACCTCTGTACGGCACCATCAGCGTGCCAGGTGACAAATCCATCACGCACCGAGCGCTGATGATCGGGGCCCTGGCTCAGGGCACATCCGAAATCGTTGGATTTCTTGATGCGGCAGACACACGCAGCACGCTGAACTGCTTGAGATCCCTTGGTGCTGAGTTCAGACGGACGGATTCCCATCTGGTCGTTAACGGCCGGGGACTTCAAGGACTCCAGCCGGCTCTTGACATACTGCAGGCGGGGAATTCCGGAACGACCATGCGTCTTCTGACCGGCATCCTCGTTGGTCAACCCTTCATCTCCCGGATCACCGGCGACGAATCGTTGAACAGCCGGCCGATGAAGCGCATCATCGATCCACTCACCGAGATGGGTGCAACCATTCAAGCAAGTCCGCGCTTCACCGCTCCTTTGACGATCTCGGGGTCGTACCCTCTTCACCCAATCGAGTATCGCATGCCCATCGTGAGCGCGCAAGTGAAGTCAGCAATTCTCTTCGCCGGTTTGTTTGCCGACGGCGTCACCAGATTGATCGAATCAAATGCGACGCGCGATCACACTGAACGAATGCTGGCGCTCGAGACGACTCAGACGACCGATGGCCGTATCATCACGGTGCAGGGCGGAAGTGAGATTCAACCTCGTCGTTTCGTCATACCTGGTGATATTTCATCTGCCGCGTTTCTTATTGCGGCGGCCCTTCTGGTGCCGGGATCAGAGCTTCGATTGAGCAACGTTGGACTCAACCCGACGCGCACGCGCGTTCTCGATATCTTGCGGTCACTTCGAGGTCAGATACAGCTTGCCAATGAACGCGTTGAAGGCGGAGAGCCACTCGGCGATATCATTGTTCGCTACTCGGAATTGCGCGGGGCCCTCACTCTCGAAGGACCAAGTGTCGCGGAGTTAATTGACGAGATTCCTATACTTGCTACAACTGCTGCCTTGGGCGGCGTTGATTTCGTGCTCAAGGATGCTTCAGAACTTCGCCACAAAGAGTCCGATCGAATTCGAGCGATGGTCATGAACCTCCGGAGGCTCGGCCTTGACGTCACGGAATCCGACGATGGGTTTGCATTTCATGGCAAAAAGAGTTTAATTCCCGGAGAATTTGAGAGTTTCGGAGACCATCGCGTCGCGATGGCCTTCGGGGTCGCAGGCTTGGCGCTCAAAGGCGAAAGCCTTGTCAAAAACGCCGAGTGCGTTGAGATCTCATATCCCGAATTCTGGCAGACGCTGCAATCGATTCAACAACGCTGAATACCTTAGGAGGAGCAACGCTTGGCTAGTGTTCGCCTGGAGAACGTAAGGAAGATGTTCGAGGGGGGCGTCGTGGCAGTCCACGAGATGAGCCTCGATGTGAACGACAAAGAGTTCGTTGTCCTCGTAGGCCCCTCAGGCTGCGGCAAGTCCACTACTCTAAGAATGATCGCTGGCCTCGAAGAGGTC
>JBBTCR010000091.1:0-2543 GCA_038043105.1 Bacteroidota bacterium | reverse complement strand
AGTATCCCGCGATGACGCCAGCTTCCTCTAACTTGCGGAGGCGCTCGCTGACGGCAGGAAGCGACAGTCCGACACGATCAGCCAGAACGTTACGTCTCGTTCGACCGTGCTTTTGAACGATTTCAAGGATTTTCAGATCTATCTCATCAAGCACAGGAAAAGAGGCTCCAAAACAAGTTAAGTAACTGCGGAAAATACTTAAGTTTCTAAGACAATTGGCAGGTATTTCCTACAAATATAAGGTACCGCGCCGATTTTGTCAAGATTTTTTTTTGTCGCGAAAAGGAATGCCCTCGGCGGTTCACGCGGAGCGGTGAATAGTGTGTGTTGCGGATTGGTTCAGACTAGTGCCGAACCAACCCGCCAGAACCTGCCCGCCTATGGCGTTCAGGCGGGCGCGGAGCGGGCTGGCAAAACGATCTTACAGAACGTTAGAGATTGTGCCCGTTGGATCGAGTCCCGCTCCTTGAGCGGGATCCCCCGTTTGCTGTATGAACAATTAGTTGTAGGGACTAGAGGCCCGGTTGAAAACCTAGGATTTTGCCACTAAGTCTCAAAGACACGAAGAAAAACATCTTGGTCTTAGATCTTTTATGATGCTTCGTGACTCGGTGTCTTTGTGGCGCTACTTTTCGACCAGATTTCTAGCTGAGCGGACTTTCCCTGTAGTATTTGATCGTCCCTTCGTAGATTGTCATCAGGATCTCGAAATCCCTGTTGAGCACGACAACATCCGCGTCCTTGCCCACCGCAAGAATGCCCTTTTGATGCTCCAGTCCGAGCACCTTTGCACCGTTCAAAGAAGCCATTCTGACAGCGTCAGTCAGTGGGACGTCGACGAGCTTCACCATATTTTTGACTGCCTGTTCCATCGTTAGCGTGCTGCCGGCGAGGGTACCATTCTCGAGAAAGGCCTTTTTCTGCTTGACGATGATCTTCTGATCCATAAACGTGTACTCGCCATCCGACATTCCGCTTGCCCGGATTGCATCGGTGATGAGAATGATTCCCCCTTCCCCTTTTATCCTGTACATGAGCTTCATGACGGCCGGATGAACGTGGAAACCGTCGGCTATCAACTCGACTTTCAACTCGTTGTGGAGCAAGGCAGCGACCGCTACGCTCGGCTGGCGATGATGGAACGCCGTCATTGCGTTAAACATGTGAGTGATGTGCGCTGCACCATTGTCAATCGCAACGAGCACTTGCTCATAGGTCGCGGCTGAGTGGCCGATGGACAGCACGACTCCGTCTTTCGCCGCAGCCCGCATCACTTCTTCCATCCCCGGCAGCTCAGGAGCCAGCGTCATAAGGCGGATGTAGCCTTGGCCGGCGTTGAAGAGCTTCTGCCAGCTTTCAACGGTGGGTTGCCAGAGGTATTCGGCCTTCATCGCCCCGGGCAATTTCCTGTTGATGAAGGGTCCTTCCAGATGCATGCCCCAGACGTTTGATCGTTTCGATGAGCTGCAGAATTCCGCAATCCGTTTAGCGTCGGCGACCATGTCCTTTTCAGGCTTGCTGTAGAGTGCTGCAAGGAGGCCCGTTGTGCCGTGTCTGAAGAAATGCTGAGAAATGTTCTCGACGGCATCTTTGCTCATGTCGGCAAACCCGTACCCTCCTCCTCCGTGAACAAGAAGGTCGATGTAACCGGGTGTGAGCATCATTCCATCGAAGTCGTACGTCTTCGTCCCCTTCGGAATATCGACCTCAGACATCTTGCCGATAGCCGCTATCTTCTTGCCTTCGACGAAGAGTAATCCCTTTTGGATGATTCGAAAAGGTGTTACGATGTCGACGTTTCTTATGGCGAACGTCATACTTCGTATTCCAAGCCGAGATGTTCGACAGCCTTTCGAAGGTCACGCACGGCTTGCCCAATATTCGGTTCGCGAAAGATGGATGTTCCCGCGACAAGAACATCAGCACCTGCGTTGACGACCCGCGGTGCAGTTGTCGCATCGATTCCCCCGTCCACCTCGAGCCAGACATCCCGTTTGTTCGCTCGAATCATTGATCTCGTTTCCTTGAGCTTTGTCAAGGTCCCCTCAATGAATTTCTGACCAGCAAAACCGGGGTTGACGGACATGATGAGAACAAGATCAATCTCCGGGATAATCTCGGCAAGCGTTGAGGTGGGTGTTGCAGGATTGATGGAGACTCCCGCTTTTGCGCCTAGCCCTTTGATTCGGGCTACGGTTCGGTGAAGATCCTTGCATACTTCTTGATGCACGATGATATGATCCGAGCCTGCCTCGCGAAAAGGCTCAAGATAGTCATCGGGGGACTCTATCATAAGATGTGTATCGAGCGGAAGCTTCGTACACCTGCGTATTGCAGTGACTATGACAGGGCCAAACGTGATGTTGGGAACAAAATGACCATCCATCACATCCAGATGAAACCAATCCGCACCTCCAGCTTCTGCTTGGGCAATTTGATCGGCGAGACGTGAGAAATCTGCGGCGAGAAGAGACGGGGCAAATCGAATCATAGGGTGGCTAGTTCTGGGGATTCGCTGATTTCTCTCCCTTTTGTGCTACAAC
>JBBTCR010000090.1:0-2822 GCA_038043105.1 Bacteroidota bacterium | reverse complement strand
ATTTTCGTCATTCACTATCCGTCACAGTGACGAATCGGGGGCGAAGACGGCTCTCGTTCTGCCGGACATCGCGACGTGCCCAGACTGTCTGAACGAAGTGTTTGATCCAGCGAACCGCCGGTATCTCTATCCGTTCACAAATTGCACGAACTGCGGGCCGCGTTTTTCCATCATCGAGGCACTTCCGTATGATCGGCCGAATACTTCGATGAAGAAATTCACTATGTGCCCAGTGTGTCAGCAAGAGTACAACAACCCGCTGGATCGCCGCTTTCATGCTCAGCCGAATGCCTGTCCTGCGTGTGGCCCGCACCTCGAGCTGTGGGATGCTCAAGGAAGATTTGTTCTTCGGGATAGCAATGCTCTTTCCGGTGCGACAAGTGCAATCCGCGAAGGAAGGATCGTCGCGGTTAAAGGTCTTGGCGGATTTCATTTGATTGTAGATGCACGCAACGAGGTCGCAGTCGTCCGACTTCGAGAAAAAAAGCACAGGGAAGAAAAGCCGTTGGCATTGATGTTCCCGACGATTGAGTCGGTAGAAACCCAGTGCACAGTGACGGAGCTCGAGAGGCGACTTCTTCTCTCCCCTGAATCACCGATTGTGCTTCTAGAGCGGAAGAGAGAAACTTCGAACTTCTGCGCCGAAGGCGCATCCCCGCCAGACCATCTAGAGCTGGTAAGGCGGGCTGGCGCCTGTGGCGGAGAACCTCGAACCTCGGATTTCGCTATCGCTCCATCAGTCGCCCCCAATAATCCCTATCTTGGGATCATGCTTCCGTACACCCCTTTGCATCACATCTTGCTGAGGGATCTCGGTTTCCCGGTTGTTGCGACGAGCGGAAACATCTCCGATGAACCTATTTGCACAGACGAGCACGAAGCGGTGAAACGCCTCGACGGGATTGTGGATATGTTTCTTGTTCATGACCGGCCCATTGTTCGTCACGTAGATGATTCGATTGTTCGCGTCATCATGGGGAGAGAGCTGGTGGTTCGACGCGCCCGGGGATATGCACCGCTGCCTGTTTCGGTCAAATCCTCCTTGAAGTCTTCTGTTCTGGCCGTCGGGGCCCACTTGAAAAACACCGTCGCACTCACGGTGGGGGAGAACGCGTTCATCAGTCAACACATTGGTGATCTCGAGACGCACCAATCCCTCGAGGCTTTCCGCAAAGTGATTGCAGATTTTCAGACGCTCTACGGTTCAACGCCAGCGCACGTTGTCTGCGATATGCATCCGGACTACCTCTCGTCCAAGGAGGCACGTCGTTTTTCCGGGCAGGTCGTTGCAGTCCAACATCACTATGCCCATGTGACGGCATGTATGGCCGAGAACGAGCTTGATGGAGAGGTGTTGGGTGTATCGTGGGACGGGGCCGGCTACGGACTCGACGGGACGATTTGGGGGGGCGAATTTCTCTTGACCAGAAACGGCTCTTTCGAACGAGTCGCAACCTTCCGGCCATTTCGACTTCCCGGCGGCGAGAAAGCAATCAAGGAGCCGCGGCGCACTGCTCTTGGCGTGCTTCATGAAGTGATCGGTGAGGGGGTGTTCAGCCAAACGAGCCTCGCGTCGTTGAACGCATTTTCTTCGTCTGAGCTCGACGTTATCCGCCAGATGCTACAAAAGAAGCTGAATTCTCCGCTCACTTCCAGCGTCGGACGACTGTTCGATGCCGTTGCCTCAATCACAGGACTGCGACAGCGGGTCAGCTTTGAAGGGCAGGCTGCGATGGAGCTCGAGTTCGCGATGGCGGGGGAGAGCTCCGACGAAGCGTATGGATTTTCGATTTGTGATTTTCGATTGCCAATTCCAAATGATGCACAAAATCGACTAGTCACAATTGGCAATCGTCAATCTCTCGTTGTGGTGGATTGGTCTCTGACGATCAAAGGTATTCTAGAGGACTTGCGTCACGATGTCCCCCGGTCTCTGATATCGGTGAAGTTCCACAACATGCTTTCAGATGTCATCGTTACCGTCGCTCGGCGTATCGGCGTTGAGCGCGTCGTGCTCACAGGTGGATGTTTCCAAAACAAGTATCTTACTGAGCGGGCTGTTCAGCAGCTCCGGGCGAGCGGTCTGCGCCCGTACTGGCACCAGCGTGTTCCGCCCAACGATGGTGGAATCTCTCTAGGTCAAATCTACGCGCTTGGAATACTAAACTCGCAACGTGCGCCAACGAACAATCCAGTGCTTGAGGAGGCAATGCGATGAATTTCGTGACCGGTCAGATCGAAGAGATCTACGTCGAGGAGGGAACTGCGATGGCAAGAGTCAAGGTGCACGGAGCGTTCATGCGCGTGCCGCTGACATTCTTGCTCGATGCAAGAGTAGGTGACACGATTTTGATTGAATCTGGAGTCGCCATCTCGAAAGTAGAGTCTGAGCACCCACAGGTAATGTAAAGGAGGAACGACATGTGTCTCGCAATTCCCGGAAGAGTTCTGTCGATTGACACCAGTGTTCAGCCTACGATGGGAACCGTAAGCTTTGGTGGGATTGAAAAGCGCGTGTGCTTGGAATGGATTCCAGAGGCTCGGATCGGAGACTACGTGATTGTCCACGTCGGTTTTGCGATCAGCAAGATGGATGAAAAGGAGGCGCTGGAGACCCTGAAGCTTTTTGAAGAGATTGAAGGTAGCCTCGACGAACTGAACACACCGGAAGTTGGTTCGTAGCCGCAATGCGCTTTCCAGGATCCATCCGAGAGAATATCGGCATTACCGTCCTTGCCCTTCTTCTACCGCTCGTGCTCTCTGGTCAGTCGGCCCGAGGCCCAGTCCTACCGCCTACACTTGGCTCACTGAAGCTCGCCAAC
>JBBTCR010000089.1:0-1910 GCA_038043105.1 Bacteroidota bacterium | reverse complement strand
ATTGGTTCCTACCATTCTCTCAGATTTCAATTGTCAGAGCAACTGAAGGTCAAAATCACGCGCATCAACTCTGGATCACGCGATCTGCCGCTGCCGAGCTACACAACGGAGGGCTCAGCGGGGATGGATCTCTACGCCGCGGTTGAAAGCGATCTGACGATTCAGCCGTCTGAGACCGTTCTTGTCCCAACGGGATACAGCATCGAGCTCCCTGAGGGAATCGAGGCGCAGGTACGGCCGAGGAGCGGACTGGCCATCAAGCATCAGGTTGGCATTCTCAATTCTCCTGGCACCATCGACTCTGACTATCGTGGTGAGATCAAGGTGATCCTCACGAATTTCGGGAAGGAGCCTTTCACAATCAGACGCGGCGACCGCATTGCGCAGCTAGTGGTTCACCGCTATGTTCGTATTATCTGGCAAGAGGTTGATCGACTGGCGGAAACTCGACGGGGTGAGGGGGGATTTGGACATACCGGGATTTCATCGGTTAAGGGGAGCAACGAATGACAGCGAAACGAAATTCACGAACGGGAAAAAGACGCGGCGACCGTGGGCGGGTCAATGTCCGCGATGCAGGCTGGGATACGCTCTTTCAGTCCCTTGGACGGATTGAGGTCGTTTTGCTCGTCGGTTCTATCTTGCTCCTCCTCGTTCTGATCTACTCGATCCAGTCAGTTATCTCGCCCTTTCTTCTTCTCGGCGCAATCCTCTTCTTGCTCTATCCTCTCCGCGGATATGCGCTGGCAAAGAAAATCATGTGGCTTAGCGTCATCCTCTGCGGGATATGGTTCGCTGTGACGATTTCGTCGGTGTTGGCGCCGTTTGTTATTTCGCTTGTGCTGGCGTACGTGTTGAACCCGATCGTGGAGCGCTTCGAGCGATGGGGCGTCGCCCGCTGGGTTACATCCCTCATTCTGATCCTGATCCTTCTGGGCTTGGTAACCCTCCTCTTCTTTTTCTTGCTGCCTGTCGTCCTCACACAGTTCGAAGGCATTCTGGATGCTCTCTCGAAGCTTGTTGTCGACTTTAACTCATGGATCTGGAACAGTCGCTTCGTGAAAGCGCTGGAGCGATACGGCTTTTCTGCGGAGGAGGTCAGGACGACGCTCACCAGCCAATTCGCGCCCAAGCTCGAGGACCTCTTGAAGAATCTGCTCAAGGGCCTGCTCGTGCTCGCAAGCAGCATCAGCAGCCTCGTAACACAGATATTCTATGTCGTTCTGCTTCCATTCCTGACCTTCTATATCTTGACCGACTTGCCAAAGATCCATGAACGGTTCTTACTGCTATTTCCTCAGCGGCTTCGGGATCGAATTGAGCAATACCTGAAGTCCGCTGATCAAGTCATCGGTCTGTATCTTCGCGGGGCGATTCTGGTCGCGTTCCTACAAGGGATTCTGGTGGCCACGCTCTTCACCATTGTTGGCATCAAATATGCCTTGATGCTCGGGGTCATCGCGGCGGTTCTCGATCTGGTTCCGTATTTCGGCTTGATCGTCACGATGGTGCTGGCGGCAATTGTTGCAGCATTCAGTGATCCGCCAGTCCTGCCAAAGGTCTTGTTCGCGCTCGGCTCTATCGAGGCCCTCAGAATATTCGAGACGATGTATCTCTCTCCAAAAATCGTCGGCGGAAAGGTCGGGCTGCATCCGCTCATCGTCATTTTCTCTATTCTCGTCTTCTTCTACTTCCTTGGCTTCGTTGGTCTGCTCATCGCAGTGCCCGTCACGGCGCTCCTTATCCTTCTTGTTCGGGAATGGGAAGCGAACAAGCGAGGGATTCCACTTCGTCAGTACCATTCCAGTAAATCAGACTGAACGCTCATGGCTGGTGTCTTGTATCTCGTTGCCACGCCCATTGGCAACTGGGAGGATATCACACTTCGCGCGCTTCGGATTTTGAAGGAG
>JBBTCR010000088.1:1315-2123 GCA_038043105.1 Bacteroidota bacterium | reverse complement strand
GTTTTAGTCGCTGGCGGCATCAACGAGGATCAGAAGGCAAAACTGTTTGTCCATTCAGCAAAGAGTGTTGGGGAAGCTCTTGAACGCGGCCTGAAAAGATTTGGGTCTGACGCTTCCGTCGCAGTGATCCCTAAGGGACCATACACGCTCGTTGAGGTTGATCCAACCTTCGTCTAGTCTAGCGCCCGAGAGATTTTCAGAAACAGGAATTCCATTGTGGTCACGACGCGATCATTCTCGGCTGTTCGCACGCCTTACCGTTGCAATTCCTTGACAAACCAGGAGAATTCCCTTATACTGATTTGCACTTTAATTAAACACTATTCAATTAGCAAAATAGCACCGTTATGGCACTGAATTACACCGTTCCCGCCATCGATCGTGCGGTGAAGGTTCTTGAGCTTCTCTCAGCTTCGCCTCGAGGCATGTCGCTTGCCCAACTGGCCCTGCAGACACGGGTTCCGAAGAGTACGATGTTTCGCATCCTCCACACGCTGCACGAAAACGCCGTTGTTGTAGAGGATCATGAACGGAAACTCTTTACGCTTGGCATGAAGCTTCTCGAATGGGGTAACGCAGCACTCGCAAGAATCGATCTCAAGACCATCGCTCACCCCCATCTCGTGAAGCTTGCCCATGAGACGCGGGAGAGCTTCTACCTGGCATTGCTCGATCACGATGAGGTTATCTTGGTCGACCATGTTGATACCCCGGAAATCTGGAAAATGGTGACGCGGTTAGGTTACCGCTCACCGTTCCATTGCACGGCGACTGGCCTTGTGCTTACAGCAGACATGTCGCCGGATGA
>JBBTCR010000088.1:0-1305 GCA_038043105.1 Bacteroidota bacterium | reverse complement strand
CGGATGAGGTCGCGGGGATGATCGATCGTCACGGTCTTAAACGATTCACGCCCAAGACGATCACCACGCCCGCCAAGCTCAAGAGACGGCTGGCGGAGGTCCGGCAGCTCGGCTATGCTGTCGTCGACGCGGAATACAAGGAGGAGCTGTGCGCCATCGCCGTGCCAATTAGGGATCATACCGGTAAGGTCGTGGCGTCGCTGATGACCGCCATTCCATCGGACCGCAGTAATAAGGACAGAAAGCTCGTCGATTCTCTCATCCAAGTTCTGAAAAACGAAGCTGCCATCATCTCCAAGCGAATCGGATATACCGGTTAGTACGGTATCACGGGAAGACGTGCGTGTTGATGCTGAGTTGCCTGGTGTGGCACATCGCGCGTCAAGAGACGCAACAACTATCCTCCTCTGAAACGTGACCACATGCACGAGATCTCCCTTGGAATTGTAAGCGATGAGATTTCCCCTGACTTCAGCGAGGCTGTGCGTCATGGGACAGAGTGGGGAGTCTCAATGTATGAGCTCCGTGTCCTGAAGACAGGCCGCATCCCAAACGTGGACGAGGCTGAACTCGAGCATGTTAAGGCGGTCATGAAACAATGCGGGGTGCGAATCTCTGCGCTGTCGCCAGGAATCTTCAAACATCCGCTTTCACAAACTTCACAACTAGAAGATGAGCTAGGGGGTGTCTTACCGCGATCACTTTCGCTGGCAAAGGAATTCGGTGCTCCTCTCGTTATCGTCTTCGGCTTCCAGCGGCAGCAAGACGAGCCCGCAGCCGACTTTCGGAAGGCGGTCGATTGGATGAGCCGGGCAGCGGAACAGGCGTCAAAGCAGAACATCGTGCTCGCTGTTGAGAATGAGCCCGGCTTCTGGTGTGATTCAGGGACCAATACGGCAGAGTTGATTGAGGCGGTCGGCTCACCCGCACTGAGAGCGAACTGGGATCCCTGCAACGGGTACGGCACAACAGAGGTCCCCTTCCCCCAGGGGTATCAAGCGATCAAAAAGTACATTGCCAATGTCCACGTCAAAGACACAAAGCAGGGATCGCTGATTGAATGCGTTCCCGTCGGCGAAGGAGTCATTGACTGGAAAGGGCAGCTGAAGGCCCTGCTGCGTGATCAGGTCGTGCATCATGTCACGATCGAAACCCATTGTCTGCCGCTGATCGAAAAGTCAAAGCAAAATGTCATCACGTTGAAGAAGTATCTAGGCGAGATTCAAAGCCGTCAGGAGGCATCGACATGAGTCTAGAACGCCGCGAGTTTTTGAAAACCGTCGGAGCTGGAGCACTTGCAGCGAC
>JBBTCR010000087.1:0-3496 GCA_038043105.1 Bacteroidota bacterium | reverse complement strand
GCGGCATCTCTGCTAATTGATGATCTCGATAATGTTGCGCCGCTCAGCGACCCGGATGCGCACGCGGATCGAGTCGTCGCCAGAAACCACCTTCCCTACACCCATAATCACACACTCATCGTCATTCGTACTCTCAACAAAGTAGCGGGCGTTTGGATTCTCAGTCATAGGGTAAAGCATGCGAATCGTCACCCCGTTGAAACTCCTCTCGCCTCCTCCTTGTGTCCGTGGTTTCGCATAATACGCACGAGCTCGCCCGGCAAAGTTGCTCAGATCAGCCATGATAGCATTCCGGGTTTGCTCAACGGCGCTGGCCTGGAACATCGAGAACCCGACGTAGATAGCAATGCCTACGAGTAGAACTCCCAACACGACAAGCAAAATTTGCGTCGATGCCATATGGCACCTTTCTCATCAGGCTGAGGAGGAGAGGTGACTCAACAGCCCGTGGTTATGACCAACGTTCCATTACGTTGATGTTCCGCTGTCTCAACTCCTCGAGCAATGGTTTCAGCGGGACGCACATTTCCGGAGTTGCAACTCCTTTTACCGGAAGCCTGCCCGAGACGGCAAACTGCGCGATCACCGAAGTCGGAAACGCAGTTGTGCGCATCATTGCCGTAATATTGTCATTCTCGTTAAAAAAATCAACGAGGTCGAACGTCAATGTTTGCGGGTATCCCGTACGTTCGCCTCGTATCGTTACCCTTAAGAGAACAACATCTTTGCCAGAACTTTCAAGCTTCTTCTTTAGCAGTTCTGAGAAAAGTTCTTTGCTAGTAAGAACATTTGAACCGACGGTGATGGGGTCATTCGACGCGAAACCAACATCGAGCAGCATTTTGAACCGCTCGCAGTGGCCTGGGTACCGAATTGTCTTGTAGTCGAGGTCGCGCACCTTTCCGGCGAACATCTCAGGCAGGAGAGAAGCTCCGGCAGAAGTGTGAAACGCCTCCAGTGTACCAAAAGGAGGCGGGAATTCGATCATCTCAGTCTCACTCAGTGTATCAACTTGAGCCAATGTACCGTTCCGTAGCACGGTCGCTTTTCCGGTGTACTCGTTGAGCAAGCCCTCGACCGAGAAAACGAGCTGGTAGTTGAGCGGCGGCCTCGGGTGTTGCGGGAGGCCTCCGACGCGTAAATGTACGGAATCAACGGCGTCAAAGAACTCCGTGCCGCGCGCTGCGAGGACGTTCGCAAGTCCGGGCGCGAGACCGCAGTTCGGGATGATAACGGTATTTGCTTCCCTCGCTGCGTCGTTCAGGCTAAGCTGCTGGCGAACAATGTCATCGTTCCCTCCCAGATCGCAGAAGTGAACGCGTGATTCAATCGCAGCTTTTGTAAGCAGCAAGTTGTGATGGAATGAAACAGCGCTCACCACGCAATCGTGCCCGCTCATGGCGTCAATCACGTGGTCGTAGTAGTTCACATCGAGCGCAACGGGGTGAACCTTTGCAGATCCGATTTTCTGTGCAACCAACTGGCAGCGCGCGAGATCAATGTCCGCAACCGTCACCCTCTCGACGCCGCCTGATCGTGCAAGATCGTACGCGACGGCGCTTCCCATCATGCCAGCACCAATCACAAGGAATTTCATGGCGGAGTGAATGCTAGAGAAATTGAGTCATCGGGCCATCGAGTCATCGAGTGATCGGGAGATCGGGTGAGTGGGCCATTGAGTCATCGCGTCATCGAGTCATTGAGCCATTGTGGGACATTGGCAGCCGATGTGAACGACTCCAAGCCAAAGTCTTTGAACCTACAACCTGTAACATACCGCATACAACTTTCAATCTTCAATCTATCCCGCCGAAAATCGGCGGGACGCGAAAAACGCGCAACCTATAACCTACAACTTACAACCTTCAACCTACAACCTACAATCATTTCCGAATCTCCCCCGTCTCCATACTCCAAAAGAGGAGGTCGAGCTCGTCAACAGGGATGCCGATCTGTTCCGAGAATCTCATGAACCTTTGTTCGATCGATAGATACTGCTTGCGGGAAAGCGATTTTGGCAGCGACCGGATGGTACCGTATCGCTTCAAGTTCCGCAAGATGTGCCGATCCAGTATCGCAAGGCCACCGTTCTTGCCGATGTTCCGTAGAAAGTGCGTTGCTTCTTTGTAGCCGAGTCCCTTGACGTGCTTAACAAGCCACTGACGAAGTTCGCTTGGAGAAGAGATAGTCGCGAGAGCATTCAGGACCGTCGGGAAATCCTCTTTCAATCTCACCAGGTGTTTGGACTTGGTCTTGTGAAAACGAATATAATTCCGTCTGTCACGAAGGATTGCCTCAGGATCAATCGTCCGCGATTGGAACGAGAGAAGGCGCAATTGGCGAACAACGCTCTCCGCGCTCTCTGCGCTCGTCTGCGGAGTCATCAGACAATACAGCAGCTCGTAAAAGTACTCCGAACGCGGAGTATTGCTAAACTCAGTCAGCCTTTGCTGGATAGCATCTCGCTTTAATTCGTACTCCTCGCGTAATGCGCTCAGTTTCGTTTTACGTGCGTTGTTCGAGCGTTGCTTCATCAGTCGGGCAACGACACGCGCTGTGTCGACGCGGCAGTCCTCAGCCTCACGAGTCCATCGCGTTCGAGGCTTCGGAGGAGTCGTTTGAACCAGCGCCCGTCATTTCCATCGTAGTCAGGTTTGATTTTTCTGGCAAGGTTCCTAACGTCGATTGATTTTCTCCCATTCAGATTTCGCAACACCTCCACAACTCGGCCACGATAAATCCGGTTCGGAAGTCCGTCGCGGCCCGGTTCGCGAGTTGAGCCTGTGATTCTTTGCTCCCGGGTGCAGTGAGCGCTCGGACAATAGCTTTTGAGAGGACAGACTCCGCATTTCGGCGTGCGCGCCGTGCAGATCGTTGCACCGAGATCCATCAGGGCCTGATTCCACTCGTAGGCCCGGCGCCCGGGAAGGATCCATTCCGCAATTTCCCAAACTCTTCTCGGATCAGTTCGCTTGCAAAGCTTCGATGCGATCTTCTCCGGAAAGAGGCGGGAAAGCAAGCGCGCGACATTTGTGTCAACAACCGTGACTTGATTTCCAAAGGCGAAACACGATACTGCGTGTGCTGTGTAGCGGCCGATGCCTGGAAGATTTTGAAGCTCAGCGACGTCTCGTGGGAGCTTACCCTTGAAACGGTGTGCAACCGCTTTGGCGAGAAGTCGCAGTCTGAGGGCGCGATTGTTGTATCCCATGCCCTGCCAGGCGCGTATGACATCAGACGCCTTGGCCCGGGCAAGCTTCTCAAGAGTGGGAAAACGCTTGAGAAATATTGGATATTTCAACAAGACTCTGCTCACTTGGGTTTGCTGGAGCATAACCTCTGAGACGACGACTCGATATGGATCGTGTTCGTCGCGCCAGGGAAGGTCTCGGCCACAGTTGCGATACCAGCGCAACAGCGCGGAAGTGATGGTGGATTTTCTGCGCCAGAGGCCTGCCCGACTGCGTCGTTCAGGCGGGCGCATCCCCGCCAGACC
>JBBTCR010000086.1:0-1852 GCA_038043105.1 Bacteroidota bacterium | reverse complement strand
ACTGACTTTGCGTCCTTTGCGACTTTGCGAGAGACTTTTCGTCCGGCTCTCTAGGATCACTCTCGAGGAGCAGGTGTGAGCTGGTTGCAGCTCTCATCAGTGGTGCGCGGTCTGGAGGGTTATGACGTGCGAAGCTGTTCTTAAACTGAAGGCAATGAATGCAAAGAGACACGCGAAAGGCTTGCTGGGTAGACAAAGACCGTGAACTGCCTCGATCTTCTCTGAACACCGGCATCTCTGCCCAAGAATGGGAAAATCCTTCCTGAGAAAAAGAAGCTTTTTGTGTTTGGGAGGTGCCCGCTCAATGTTCCCAATGATGAGAAAGGCTCAATCCATTTCAGTTCGAATTCATCAGAACCACGAGCAGACCTATCTTGAGATAGACGGCACGCTTTTTGACCCCCGATGTCAGGGTTTTCTTGCTGGCTTCGAGTCTTCCTATCGTGCAATCTCTCATTGAGGAATCTAGCGTTCTAGGAATCCAAGCTAATACCGAGCACCACAGTCGACTCATTCAATCACTTAACTTTCTTGAGGACTGCAGCCATGAACATTGGAATTCTCAAAGAGGATGTGTCGGTTGAGCGCCGTGTTGCACTCTCACCTGCAGGCGTTGAGGTCTTGAGCGCGGCAGGGCACAACGTTTTCGTGCTGCACCAGGACGGCTCGCGCGCGATCTACAGGGACGAGGACTACCAAATTGCCGGTGCCACGATCAGCTACAGCGCCGAAGAGATCATCAACAGATCGGAGATCGTCCTGAAGGTATCTCCCCCGATCGAGCTCGAACTCAACATGCTCGGTGAAGGGCAAACATCGTTCTCCTTCCTGCACCTCGCCGTTTCTCGGCGCAAGATCCTTGAGATGCTCTTGGACAAGAAAGTCACGGCCATCGGGTTCGAGCTGATCGAGGATCACAATGGCGATCTTGCGGTGCTGCAGGTGATGAGTGAAATTGCAGGGCAGCTCGCCATTCAAGCTGGCGCGCATTATCTGCAAGCTCGGCAGGGTGGAAGGGGAACGCTCCTCGGGAGCATCCCGGGCATTCCACCGGCAAACGTGGTCATTCTTGGCGCGGGCACGGTTGGGCGAACTGCTGCTCGAGTTGCGCTGGGAATGGGAGCGAGTGTTACCGTGCTCGACAGAGACTTGACCAGGTTGAGGGAAATTGAGCATCTTTTCCAGTGGAAGATTTCGACGAGCATGGCGACAAGCTATCATATTGCGCGAGCGGTCAGATTTGCAGATGTGGTCATCGGCGCAGTGCTGCTGAAAGGTGAGAAAGCGCCTCACCTGATTACCGAGGCGATGGTGAAGGAAATGAAGCCGGGATCGGTCATCATTGATGCCTCCATTGATCAGGGCGGATGCGTCGAAACCAGCCGTCCGACAACGATTGAAGACCCCGTTTTCATTCTCCACGGCGTTGTGCACTATTGCGTTCCCAACATGCCGGCAGTGGTGGCACGAACGGCCACGATGGGATTAACGAACGCATTACTCCCGTACGTTCAGGAAGTGGGCGAGATGGGTATGGTCAATGCTCTTCGCCAGAATCCAGGCTTGGGAAGAGGCGTGTGCACATTCGGCGGCTACTGCACGAATGAGGCAATTGCGAGAGTCTTTGATTTCAAAGCCAAATCACTTTCCTCACTGATTTCAGAATCGGAAAATTCTTGATTCACCTGAAGTGCACGTATGAACTGGCTTGATCAATACAGGAAAAAAGCTGTTCCACTGGACGAGGCAGTCTCTGTTGTAAAATCCGGAGACCGCATTTTCATCAGTGGAAATGCTGCAACTCCGACTTTGCTTGCTCATGGATTGGCGCAACGGAAAGATGAACTCTCTA
>JBBTCR010000085.1:0-2451 GCA_038043105.1 Bacteroidota bacterium | reverse complement strand
GTCCACCGGACGGAGAAGTTGTCAGTGGGAGAATCTGGAGTTGGACCCAACTCCCCCCAGATGAAGTTGATCCGTCTCTCAATACGAGAGATAGTAGGCGTGCCCGAAAGGTCTCGGTTCGAGAAGTATTCTCCCTTAAGTCCTCTCACTTGCTCATTCTTGTCTGAAAGCGTGACAAACTCGGAAGTCCGGAAGGTTTCCGTGAAATCCGCGAAAACTCCGGGACTATAGAAAACCTTAATGCCTTCTCCTGCCGCTTCGATGATCCCCTCCAGCGCGCTCACAGAGCGGAAGGGCTGCACACGGGAGCTGCCGCCGCCGCCCGTAACGGCTGGATGAGCATTAGGGCCGATAACGGCAATCGCTGCGATCTTCTTTCGGTCGAGGGGCAGGATGTTTCCCTTGTTCTTGAGCAACACAATCCCTTCACGAGCGCCCTCGAGTGCAACGAGTCTCGAATCAGGATTATAGAGCGGCAGGGATGAATCCGTCTGTTCGCGATCGAAGAATCCGAAGCGGAACATCACCCTCAGCATTCGGCGGATTTTGTCATCGATCGTCGAGACAGTAACTTTCCCCGCTTGGATAGCCGGTACGAGCGTGTCACGGTTCATGTGTTCCCCCGACGGCATCTCGAGGTCAAGTCCAGCGTTGGCAGCAGCCACACCATCGTACGTTGAGCCCCAGTCAGACATCACAAACCCGTCGAACCTCCAGTCAACCTTCAAGATCTCTGTGAGTAGGTACCTATGCTCAGAGCAATGTATGCTGTTAACGAGATTATACGCGTTCATGAGTGCCCCGACGTGCGCCTCTTCCACCGCAGCACGGAACGTTGGCAAGTAGATTTCGCGGAGCGTGCGCTCGTCGACATCCGAGCTCACCCTATGCCGGTCGTATTCCTGATTGTTTCCTGCGTAATGCTTCACCGTTGCCACGACCCCCTGACTCTGAACCCCTTGAACGTACGCGACCACCATCCGGCTCGCCAGGTAGGGATCTTCACCGTAGTATTCGAAGTTGCGACCGCACATTGGCGCGCGATAGATATTCACTCCGGGTGACAGCATAATGTGCACGCCTTTGGAACGCGCCTCTTTTCCAACCATTTCGCCCATTCGTTGAGTAAGAACCTTGTTCCACGATGCAGCGAAGGCGATCCCGGCCGGAAATGCTGTGGCTGGACCATAGTTCCTTACACCCAATGGACCATCGGCCATCTTGATCTTCGGTATCCCGAGTCGCTCGTTGGGACGAATGTAGAAGCCTTCGACGCCGCCGAGCATATCGATTTTTTCTTCGAGCGTCATGCGAGCGAGAAGATCCTCCACCCTTTTCTCTACAGGCGCGCTGGCACTTTTGTAGAGTTGCGGTTGCTGTCCGGAAAGATGGGGGGACACGCCCGAGAGAAGTGTCACAATGACTAGCGTGCAGATATTTGTCTTCATTTCCGGAGCCTCCTTGCGGTACACCATCGTCAGCTCATGTTCACGGCCACCGTCGTGCCGCTCAAACGGCTCTCCTCAGCCTTGAATGCAATGAGATGACTCTCCATAGATTCCTGTACGGTTGAGGTCAGCAGTGATGCGTCTTGTCGACTCACCGCCTGGATGAAATCGTGCGCCAAACCGTAGTCACCGCCTCCGTGACCGGATTGCACCTGCTGCGCCATGCTGGCATCCCAGACCGTTTGTTGCCTTGAACTGAAGTCGAAAACGGTGAGCATGTTCTCGTCGCCAACGGCGTCGCCTTTTGTTCCCATAACGCGGGTCCTGCGTCCCGCGTAGGACGTAAGAGCTTCCATAGAGAAAGCAACCGTAATCTCGTTCTCGAACTCCAAGTTGACGACTTGATGATCGACAACATCATTGTCGCAGTGATAAACGCATCGTCCATACGATCCTTCTTTCAGTAACTGCAAAATCGCAGGACCCTTGTCACCTTCCGTGGGAAGGTCGAAGTGACCGAGCCACGTGCGGTTTCGGTAGTAGATCTTCAAAGCTGAAAATGGACAGGTCGGTTCAACAGCGCATCCATCCGTGCAGCGAAGAGTGCTTCTTGGCGGGGCGTTCTCCTCCTTGAAGTGCGTCAGCGAACCAAATGAAGAGACCCTGACGCAAGGCTTGCCGATCATCCACCGAAAGAGATCCAGATCGTGGCACGATTTGGCAAGAAGCATCGGATTGGATTCTTTGGAGTTTCTCCAATTGCCGCGCACGAAGGAGTGCGACATGTGAACATGCTCGACAGGCTCCATATGCTGAATGCTCACGATATCTCCCAATTGGCCGGAGGTCATCACTTCTTTGAGCTTTCGGAAATACGGCGAGTAGCGAAGAACGTGACAGATGGCAACGATCCTTTTGTTCTTCTGAGTCAATTGAAGAATATCGTTGCACTCCCTCCAGGTCTGCGCAATGGGTTTCTCGAGGATCAGATCATAACCCAACT
>JBBTCR010000084.1:0-2812 GCA_038043105.1 Bacteroidota bacterium | reverse complement strand
TGACAATTTGTTACAACACTGACCTGTAGAAGTCTGGATGCAGATTAATAATTCTATCCAACCTGGGGCGGGAAATCCCTATGATGCGCGCGGCGCGGCTCTTGTTCCCGTTCACGCGCTTAAGGACCTCTCGTACAAGCGCCTTTTCCATTTTGGTGAGGGACGCATCTTCAATCGGTAGGCAAAGTGTGACATGGCTTTCGTCGGAGGTTTGATCAAGGATAATGTGCCCCAAACTTGGCCCTTCGGGCCGTACTCTCGACGAATCAATCAGGAACGTGAGGTCTTCTTGATCAATCCACTCTTTTTCTGCCAGCAACGCAGCTCGTTCGATGGTATGCTTCAGCTCGCGAACGTTCCCTTCCCAAGTATGGGCAAGAAGAACCTCGAGCGCCTTGTCGGTGAGACCCACAATGTTTTTTTCGTAGGCACTTGAGAAATGCTTCAAGAACTGCTCGGCAAGCAGTGAAATATCTTCCTTGCGCTTGCTGAGGGGAGGTAATTCAAGAGGAAGGATCTTGAGGCGATAATACAGGTCGCGTCGAAACGTGCTCGATTTGACGAGATCCTCCAGGTTCCGACTCGTTGCCGCGATGATTCGCGCGCGAACGGGGATGTCTTTTACACCCCCAAGTCGCCGAAGCGTTTTCTCTTCTATCACTTTCAGCATCTTCAACTGAACTGTTGGCGTAATGTCGCCAATCTCGTCGAGGAAGATGGTTCCTTCGCCTGCCAACTCAAACAGGCCAATTTTCCGCTCCTTTGCATCGGTGAAGGCCCCTTTTTCGTGACCGAAGAGTTCCGATTCAAGAAGAGTTTCGGGAATCGCCGAACACGCGATCTCTACAAACGGGTGTTCGCGATTCTTGCTGTTGTAGTGGATTGCCTTGGCGAGAAGCTCTTTTCCGGTGCCAGTTTCCCCCAAGAGCAGAACCGTCATGTAATCGTTGGCTATGACTTTCTGAGCGAGCCGGAGTGTATTCTGCAACTGCTCTGATCGTCCGATGATTTGACTGAAATCGTATGTTCTGGCCTGATAATCAAGGAATGATTGCTGCTGCTGCCGCGTCTGCCATTCTCCAAATGACCTTTCTATAGCCTCAAAGAACCTTCGTCGGTCTTGTGGAAGCGCAATGTAGTCCTCAACCCCCGACTTCATAAGCTGGACGGCGACGACGTGATTTGGCTGGGAAGTCACCGTAACAATTGAAGCGCCATGGTATTGCTGTCTGAGGCCGTTAATAGATTGGATGATATTTGAGTCGTCGAGCGCGGCGACATCACAGATGATGAGGTCGAATTGTGCGTTCGCCGGGAGTTTGGCCGTCGGCCCCGACAGTGGCATTGCATGGATGCTCACCTTGTTGTAAGCGGCCAGGATCTTCTCAACAAGTTGCACGACGTCCTGAGAGCAACAGACGCCAATATTAAACTTAGCTCCGGGCTTAGTTTTGTCGTCCATGGACGGAATTCATACACAACAAGTTGATTTCGTTCAGAATCTCACCTCGGCGCTGTGAGGCCAAGAACTTCCTTCGCAGCTCCTCTTCTGTAAAAGAAGAGGAGAGAAATTCGAGCACCTTCTGTGCATGTCGCAGGAACTCTTTTCCTCTCGCATCGAGCCCCCGTCCAAGGTATTCCTTGCCGAGGTAGTAGCAGACCTTCCACGTTGTCTCGCACACAACTTCGTGCTGAAGAAGTCCAAAGGCCTCCCTCAGGTACAGAAATGGCTTCTGTTGTCGACCCGAGCCTCCGGAGCGTGCTTCAAGCGCCAATTGTAGCAGAGCTTCAGCGCGCGAGAGCGGCAAATTGCACTGTGAGCTGACCTGAAGCACCTCCTCGAAGAACTCACGAGCGAGGCGCGGCTGAAAGCCAAGGCGGGCGACTTCACCGAATTTGAGAAGGGAGAGGAGATAGCCTTTCTCATCCTTGACGCTCTTGAAGAAGGCCTTGGCGGCTGCCAACAGCTCCTCAGCACGTTTGAAATTCCCTTCGAGGATCGCAACGCTCCCAGAGAGAAGGTAGCAAAGTCCCCGCTGAGATTCAATTGCCTCGTGCTCTGTGATCTCAGCCGCAATGTCAAGGTGGTGGCGTGCGGGTTCAAGATCTTCAAGCAGAATGTCGATTTGGGCAAGCTGGTTGTGCGTTTCAGCAAGGCCCTGATTGTCTTGCAGCAATTGATACAGCTTGAGGCTCTCCCGCCAACAGGCAAGTGCCTTTTGATACTCAGATTGAGTGAAGTGAACCTCGCCCGTGTTGGTGAGGCAAAATGCCTTTCCGGGCAAGTTGCCTATGCGCGTGAAAACCTCGAGCGCTTGCTGGTAATAGTGCAGAGCATCGTCGTAGCGTGCCGACTTATAGCTGGAAATCCCTAAGTTATTATAGATCTGAGCCTCCTGCTGCACATTGCCGATCTCCTTCGAAAGGACAAGTGCCCGCTGCCAGTGTCGCTCAGCCTCAGTGAAGTTATCTTGCGCGCTAAAGACGTTTCCAAGGTTGAGATAATTAGAGATAAGCTTGTCTTTCGGACCGCCGGGTTCAAGCAGAGCGCGCGCCCGAGTGAAATACTGGGTGGCTTCGTCGAACTTGTTCTGATAGAAGTAGACAATCCCAAGCGCGTTATAAAAGATCCCGAGTCCAGCACGGTTTGTCGGATCGTTGAATCGTTCAATTGCATTCAGACATCGTCGGCGCGCGGCCTCAAAATGTCCTTGGGAGATGTCCACGGCGATCAATTCCCCCTCGAGCTCCATTCTCTCCTCAGTCGAACGTGAGAGGGTGAGTGCTTCGTTGAGTGAGTGCAATGCCTCTT
>JBBTCR010000083.1:0-6731 GCA_038043105.1 Bacteroidota bacterium | reverse complement strand
CAGGGGCGTTCGGTAACTACATCAATCGCTCGAACGCGTACCGTATCGGTTTGCTCCGTGTGCCGCCCGAAAGAATTCACCCGGCAGGAAATACCGCGCTGCTCGGAGCCAAGATTGCACTCTTCAACAACGATGAAAAGCTCTTTTCGGACGTTAGGCAGATGGCGCAACATGTCTCGCTGAACGTGGACGAACAGTTCCAGGATATCTTCGTTGACGAAATGAATTTTCCCTCGACGATACGGGTTTAGATCTTGTTTCGCGTGGTTCCGATGCGGCGAATAATCAAGATAAAATGGCAGCTATGAACAACAGCGCCCATCTCGGGAGTGGGAAAACGTTCGGCCTCTGGTCACTGTTAGCATCTTTTTTTGAGCGGATCGGAAGTCTTACGGTCTTTTCCTTGCGATTCCTTCAGACGGTCTTTCTCCCTCCATATGAATTTGGGGAGGTGAAGCGACATCTGGACGAACTCGGATCTCGATCTCTGCCTCTCGTTGGCACCACAGGCTTTATCGTGGGACTGATCCTTGCAATGCAGACGCGTCCCACGCTCTACCGTTTTGGTGCGGACGCGTTCCTGCCTGCAATGGTTGCTATTTCGTTTGTACGCGAGCTTGGACCGGTCATCACGGCACTCATCGTTGCTGGTCGAGTCAGCTCCGGGATTGGAGCGGAACTCGGTTCCATGCGCGTAACCGAGCAGATCGACGCCATGGAGGTATCCGGCATCGATCCATTCAAGTTCCTCGTCGTTACGCGCGTGCTCGCGTGCATGATCCTGCTCCCCTTGTTGACCGCGATCGTCGATGCCTTGGGGCTGCTTGGCGCATACGTCTCTATCGTCATTGAATCCAGCATGTCGTGGCGGTTGTACTGGAACAGCGTCATCCAATCCCTCACCTTTGCTGATCTCGTTCCCGGAATCGCGAAGACCGCGATATTTGGATTCATCATTGGGATCGTGGGCTCGCATCAGGGTTTCAAAACGACCGGAGGGACGGTGGGTGTCGGTAAGGCTTCGACCACTGCCGTTGTCCTTTCTTCACTCCTGATCATTTTTGTTGATATGATCTTGGTGAAAATCACGGTGTGGATATGGGGTTGATCGAAATCCGAGACCTCTCGAAGTCCTTTAATGGACATGCTGTGCTGAAGGACGTGAATCTCGTGGTAGAGAAGGGTTCGACCGTGGTCATTCTCGGAAAGAGCGGTGTCGGGAAGAGCGTCCTCTTGAAAACCATCATCGGGTTGATGCCACCCGATACGGGAAGCATTCGGATTGACGGGCAGGAAGTCGTAGGGATGGACCGGCGAACGCTCGATGCCTTGCGGAAGCAGATGGGCTATCTGTTCCAGGGCGCCGCGCTGTACGACTCGATGACCGTTCGCGAAAATCTCGCGTTCCCTCTCGAACGTCAGGCCCGGCTGACAGTCGATGAGCTTGAGGAAAGAATCCTCCGGCAACTGGGGATGGTCGGACTTGAAGATGCAATTGACAAGATGCCTGCGGAGCTTTCTGGTGGGATGAAGAAACGAATCGGACTTGCGCGAGCGCTCATCAACAATCCGCGGATCATGTTTTACGATGAGCCCACCACGGGTCTTGATCCCATCACAGCACGCGAGATCAGCTATCTCATCAAGGAACTGCAGCAGCTCTATCAACCGACATCCATCGCGGTGACGCACGATATGATGTGCGCTCGAATTATAGCAGACAAGGCCGCGGTGCTGCACGATGGAGTTATCGAATATGAGGGGACCATCTCTGGGATGGAAAGTGTCAGCAATGAGGTTGTGAAAAGTTTCTTAGCAACAGCTTAGGGAGACACCATGGAGAAACGGACTTCAGCGATTCGGCTTGGGGTTTTCATCGTTCTTGGCGTGGCGGCGCTTGTCGTCGGGATCTTCCTGATCGGTAAGCAAGAAGGACTTTTTCGCGAGACATTCGGCCTCAGCACGTACTTCAGCACGATTGAAGGTCTTCGCACAGGAGCAGCAGTCCGACTGGCGGGGGTCGATATTGGCGTAGTTGACAAGATCACGATCTCGCCGGAGAAGAACAAAGTCCGCATAGACCTCAAGCTCAGTGCTAATGTTAAGAAGTTCATCAAGAAGGATTCCTATGCTTCGATCGAACAAGAGGGGTTGGTGGGCAACAAATACGTTGCACTGAGTGTTGGCTCGGAGTCATCGGACGAAGTCAGTGACGGCGATATCGTACTGAGCAAGGAGCCTTTCCGTCTGGCGGTTATTATGGAGGAGGCTCAAGGCGTTATCGCGAGCACCCGAAGAGCCACGGAGGAGTTGGCCAATATCCTGGCCACGGTGAACCGCGGCAAAGGAACCATGGGCAAGCTCATAACAGACGAGGAGGTGTACCGTTCGCTCAAAAGCGCAACAGCACAGGCGGACTCGAGCCTGCGAAAAACCGCAGAAGAATTTGCCAACATCCCGCGTTTTCTGAGCGGGGTGAGTGAGTACTTGTATGGTGTGACGAGGGATTTGGGCAGACTCATTGCTGATGCAGATACAGTAGTGATCAATGCCAAAGACGTATTCGCGAAGATCAACCGAGGACAGGGGACACTTGGCGCACTCATTGTTGAACGGACGATTTATGACAGTCTTCTCGTTGTTGTCCAGCACGCGATGGCGATGGCGGAGGAGGCTCGTTCCGGGGCAAGCAGATTCGATGAGAACATGGAGGCGCTGAGACATAATTGGTTCTTCAAAGGATATTTTGAAGATAGAGGGTACTGGGACAAAGCGGAATTCGAGAAGGATCTCGACTCCAAGATCGCCGATCTGAGGAAGTTGGAAGATCAGCTCAAACGCCAATCGGAGGAGATGAAGGTGAGAGAGGAGCAGCTAAAGAAACGGGAGGAGACGCTTGAGCAAAAGGAAAAGAAGCAGGAATGAGCCAGACTCCTGGCACGGAAGACAAAACTTCAAAACGAACGATTCGAGTCTTCGCGCTTGCTTCGTTCTTTAACGATTTCGGATCTGACATCATCTATCCGATATGGCCGCTTTTCGTCACGTCCGTGCTGGGAGCGAATATGGCCGTGCTTGGGCTTCTTGATGGGCTGGGGGACGCTATCGTCTCCCTCTCGCAGGCGGCCTCAGGCTACGCTTCAGACAGAATCCGAAAGAGAAAAGTCTTTATCTGGCTTGGGTATCTCTTTGGCTCGCTGTCGCGCATCGGGTACGCGCTCTCGACGATGTGGCAGCATCTGATTCCCTTTCGCATCTTCGACCGGATGGGCAAAATGCGTAGCGCGCCGCGAGATGCTATTGTGGCCGATGTCTCGACAGATCAGAACAGGGGAAAGAGTTTTGGCATTCTGAGATCTATGGACAATCTCGGAGCCGTTTGCGGTGTTCTCTTCTGTATCGCCTTTTTTCATTTGGGATATAAGAATCTCTTTCTCCTTGCGGCAATTCCCTCTGCGATCGCCGTGGCGCTGATTTTGGCATTCATCAAGGAACAGCCACAACGAGCATCGAGAGCCTTCAAGGGTCTGTCTCTCAGTCATCTCGACAAGAACTTCTGGCTCTTTCTTATTCTTAGTTCATTCTTTGCCCTCGGTTCATTCAGTTACTCCTTCCTTCTCATCTATGCAACGGGATTTGGTGTCCGAGAATCGTTCGTACCGATTCTGTACCTCGTGTTCACCGTTTTGGCGGCAGCGCTTTCCCTTCCTTTTGGCCGGCTTTCGGATATCATCGGGAGAAAGCGCGTTCTTCTGCTGGCATTCCTGGCGTGGGCACTCACCTGTCTTGGGTTCGTAATTCTGCAGAAACCGTGGATGACATTCGTGTGTTTTGTCTTCTACGGTGTGCATAAAGCGGCCCTCGAGCCTGTTCAGAAGACGCTCGTGGCTGAGCTCGCTCCCGCCGAATTTCGCGCCAGTACGCTCGGTGGCTTTCAAATGGTTATTGGCCTCTGTGCATTTCCTTCGTCTTTACTTGCCGGGCTTCTGTGGTACAATGTCGACAAGAATGCACCTCTCTATCTCTCGATTGCTCTGACGGTTCTTTCGGCTGTATTGCTGTTGTTCGTAAGGGAAAGAAGGCAAAGCTCTTTTAGCGCCTCGCGGTAAAGACGCAAGCCTCACCTTGAAGATGTGGAGGATCGTATGGACCACTCGACTACCAAATCTCAAACGAGGAGTGGCGATCGATGGGTCGAGCTCGCACTGACCTTCTGGCGCGACATCCTCGCTGATTATCATCCTCGCAACTTTGCGATTCGATTGTGGGATGGCACGTCACTGGCGGCTGAGGAGGGGCAACCGACCCGGTTCACATTCGTCCTCAAAGGTCCTGGCTCGCTGCGTAGGATGTTCCTCCCTACGAACGAACTCACGCTCGGGGAGGCATATGTCTATGGCGACTTCGATGTTGAAGGGGACATGGAGTCGGTGTTTTCCTTAACGGAGTATCTCACGAAGCAAAAGCGGTCGATTGGGGAAAAACTAAAGAGTCTCCGCCTCCTCCTTCGACTGCCTTCCAGCCATCGAGGTCGCATCGGTCGTCAAGCAGCTCGGTTGTCGGGCGGCCGGCACTCAACTGAGCGAGATCGTCAGGCGGTGACGTATCACTATAATGTTTCCAACGATTTCTTCTCCCTTTGGCTGGGGAAGGGGATGGTCTATTCGTGCGCGTACTTCGTCAGCCCATCCGATGATCTTGATACGGCACAGGAACGGAAGCTCGACTATGTGTGCCGCAAGCTGCGCCTGCGTCCAGGTGAACGCCTGCTGGATATCGGTTGCGGATGGGGCGGACTCGTCATCCACGCAGCCAGCAAGTACGGTGTCAATGCGGTGGGAATTACGCTCAGTAAGCCGCAGGCCGACCTGGCGATGGATCGCATTCGCCGAGAAGCTTTATCCGATCGCTGCCAAGTGTTGGTAAAGGACTATAGGGAAGTCGATGAAATGGGAATGTTCGACAAGCTCGTGAGCATAGGGATGTTTGAGCACGTTGGGGAATCACGCCTGCCCGAGTACTTTGACCGGGCGTTGGATATACTCCGTCCTGGCGGCGTGTTCCTCAACCACGGGATTGCACAGATGGCGTCGATGGCGCCGCGGAAAGGTCCATCATTTTCCGATCACTACGTGTTTCCAGACGGCGAGCTGCTCCCTATCAACACGACGTTGCGAATTGCGGAGGAGAAAGGATTCGAAGTCCGTGATCTCGAGAGCTTGAGAGAACACTATGCGCTCACACTTCGCCACTGGATCCGACGTCTGGAAGCTTGCCACGAAGAAGCGCGAAGAGTAACCGATGAAACAACATATCGCGTCTGGCGGCTCTTTATGTCGGCTACAGCCTACCAGTTTGAATCCTGTGAGACTAATGTGTATCAGGCTCTTCTCGTAAAGCCACGTCACGGGAAAAGCGGCCTTCCGCTGACACGCAGCGATTGGTATCAGTGAAATATCCATCTTGCAAATGAAACCTATTCTTCGTTAACTTCTGCAGGATTGAACAGCTACGCAACAAGCGGAGAGATTATGAAAAAGGATGAAGTCGTCGAGTTCACCGGACTTTCCTGTCCTTTGCCGATCACTGACTACAAGAACATCCTTCTTGCTCACGGCGGTGGTGGGAAGCTCACGCAGCAACTGATCCAGAAGATGTTCCTCCCACAATTCCGCAACGAGCTCTTGGAGCCGCTGCACGACGGCGCGGTGTTTAGTCTTCAGGGAGCTCGCTTCGCGTTTTCAACTGACTCATACGTCGTCAACCCGATATTTTTCCCGGGTGGAGACATTGGTGAGCTGGCCGTTTACGGAACAGTGAACGATCTAGCGATGTGTGGGGCACGACCGCTCTATCTCTCGGTGGCGTTTATCATTGAGGAGGGGCTTTCGATGGACGACCTCTGGCGGGTCGTGCTGTCCATGCAGGAGGCAGCGCGTGTTGCAGGCGTTCAACTCGTCACAGGCGATACAAAGGTTGTTGATCGTGGCAAGGGGGACAAAATCTTCGTCAATACCTCAGGGATCGGCGTCATTGATGCTGGCGTCGACATCAATCCCAAGCGGGCAAGCGTTGGAGATGCGATCATCGTGAGTGGATCTATCGCCGTTCACGGTATCGCCATCATGTCTGTTCGAGAAGGTCTTGAATTTGACGCGCACATCGAAAGTGACACAGCTCCACTCAACGACCTCGTGCAGACGATGCTGCGAGCCAGCAGAGAGATCCACGTCCTGCGTGACCCAACTCGCGGAGGCGTTGCGAGCGCTTTGAACGAGATTGCTGCATCATCCAACGTTGGGATGTTGCTCTTGGAGGAGAAGATCCCGGTGACCGAAGCTGTCCGAGGTGCTTGTGAGATTCTCGGCCTCGATCCACTGTACGTGGCAAATGAAGGAAAGCTCCTTGCATTTGTTCCTCAAAAAGACGCCGCGAGAGTGCTCGCCGCGATGCATGCCCACCCGCTTTCAGAAAATGCCGTCATCATTGGGGAAGTCGGTGCAGATCACCCCGGAACGGTCGTCATGAGAAGCCGCATCGGAGGCTTACGTGTCGTTGACATGCTGTCCGGGGAACAACTGCCGCGGATTTGCTAGTGTCGAGTCTCAGAGATGGTTTGAATACGTCAGCTGGCAACATCGAGTCAAAATGAGCGGAGATGCGCCGTTCCAAACCCTGGACTTAGCTACGGAACTTGTAAATCGAGACACTAGAAGCACGGTCGAAAACTG